>CAKZJM010000001.1 GCA_936943315.1 uncultured Methylophilus sp.
TGGACCACATATCTTTTTTGAGCCAACCTTGCTGGCACTGCGTGAGAAAGTTAAATACGCGAAATTCATCGTTTGCATCAGCAATTATTGTAAAAGCCAAATGATGCTTTTCTCTGATGCACAGGACTGGCATAAATTACAAATTGTTCATTGTGGAATAGACGTTAACAGTTACACCTTTGCTCAACAGCCAGAGAAACAAGCTGATCGCCCGGTAAAGTTACTCTATGTTGGTAGATTGGCAGCAGAAAAGGGCGTTCCGGTATTGCTGCGTAGTTTGATTGCCCTTAAAAATGAAGGTCATCAGTTTCACTTAACATTATTGGGTGATGGGCCTGAACGTGCTGCTCTGGAGGCCGAAGTAAAAGCGCACGGTTTGGAGCAGATGGTTCATTTTGGCGGTTTTGCTAGCCAGGAAACGGTTCGCTCAACATTGCAAGCGAGTGATGTCTTTGTTTTACCCAGTTTTGCTGAAGGAGTGCCAGTATCACTGATGGAGGCCATGGCCTGTGGCGTGCCTGTGATTGGTACAAATGTTGGTGGCGTCACGGAGTTAATTGAACACGGGGTTTCTGGGCTTGTTGTGGCTCCTTCTGATGAAGTTGCTTTGAAGAAAGCGATTGCTGACTATTTGAAAAATCCAACCTTGCGCGAAAGCGTAAAGCAGGCTGCAAGAAAAGTTGTCGAGACCCAATTTAATTTAGATGTTGAAGTAAATAAACTCGGGCAATTAATCAGAACATACCAGGAAGAGTAATATGATCGGGTATCTAAACAATACGGATAAATCGGTACTCGAAAGCTTTCCTGTTTGCATTATTGGGGCTGGTGCGGCTGGGATTAGTCTTGCTATCAAGCTTTCACGTCAAGGCAAAAAAGTATTGATCATCGAAGGTGGTGATTGGCAGGAGACGCCGGAAGTAGTAGACGCCTATGTTGGGAACGCCTCTGCACCCCATCCTCAAACCACTGAGTTCAGATACCAGCGTTTTGGAGGAACGACTCATCTATGGGGCGGACGTTGCGTACCGTTG
>CAKZJM010000002.1 GCA_936943315.1 uncultured Methylophilus sp.
TGCTGCCATTGCCCTTAAAGATAAAGATGTCCTGATGCTGGTTTTACCAGCAGACCATGTCATCACCGATGTTGCCGCTTTTGAAGCTTCCGTGCGTCGTGCCAGTGTTGCAGCAGAGCTTGGTAAGTTAGTGACTTTTGGGATTAAGCCAACGCACCCTGAAACGGGCTATGGTTACATCCAATCCGGTAACGCTATTTCTGCTGCTGAGGGTTGTTTTGAAGTCGCTCGGTTTGTAGAAAAACCAGATGCTGCAACGGCGCAGCAATACCTGGATGCTGGTAATTTTAACTGGAATAGCGGCATGTTTCTGTTTAAGCCGAGCGTATTCCTGGCAGAGTTGCAGCAATATGCACCCGCCATGGTTAATGCTGTGACTGAAGCAGTAGGGCAAAGCTATAAAGACCTGGACTTTCTGCGTTTGCACGAAGCCTCATTTGCCGCGTCACCCTCTGACTCCATTGACTATGCCGTGATGGAGAAAACTAAGCTGGCGGCTGTTGTCCCCGCCAGTATGGGCTGGAATGACGTGGGGTCATGGACTGCGCTCAAAGACGTACAGGCAAATGATGCTGCCGGAAACGCGACGCGTGGGGATGTTTATTTGAAAAATGTGAGTAACACCCTAGTCCGCGCAGAAAGCCGCTTTGTTGCCGCAGTTGGCGTGGATGACTTACTGATTGTAGAAACCAGTGATGCAGTCCTTGTGGCACATCGTGACTGTGCACAGGATGTCAAAAATATTGTAGATCATCTTAAAGCCAGCGGACGTACCGAGCATCACATGCATCCACGTGTCTATCGTCCATGGGGCTGGTATGAAGGGATTGATGTCGGTGAACGTTTCCAGGTGAAACGTATTATGGTTAAGCCAGGCGAGAAGTTGTCTTTGCAAATGCACCACCATCGTGCTGAGCATTGGGTGGTTGTAAGTGGTTCTGCGATGATTACTGTCAATGGTGAAACAAAGTTATTTACAGAAAATGAGTCTACTTATATTCCGATTGGATCAACTCACCGCCTGGAAAATCCAGGCAAGTTGCCCTTGCATTTGATTGAAGTACAGTCTGGCAGCTATCTGGGCGAAGATGATATCGTTCGTTATGAGGATACTTACGGCCGCAATTAAGATGACAGAAACAAAAATACAATTACAACAAATCATGCAGCAAAGCGGCGTGGCTTTTGGTACAAGCGGCGCCAGGGGTCTAGTAGTAGCGATGACTGATGAAGTCTGCGCAGCCTATACTCAGGCCTTTATAAAAACTGTTCAACAGGCGTTTACTTTTAAAACAGTGGCGATTGCGATTGATTTACGCCCAAGTAGTAGAAGAATCGCTAAAGCCTGCTCAGCGATGGCCCAACAATTAGGTCTTGAAGTTATTTTTTGCGGCGAGATCCCTACTCCTGCATTGGCCTTGTTTTCACAAATACGTGGAATCCCCGGCATTATGGTGACTGGCAGTCATATTCCATTTGACCGGAATGGCCTCAAATTTTATCGTCCGGATGGCGAAATCAGTAAGGCGGATGAAAGCGCAATGGTAGCCTGTGAGTTACAGCCATCTGCGAAAGTAGATACGGCTTTACCTCTTGAGGATACAGAGGCAAAAAATCACTACTTGCAGCGTTATAAAACCTTACTGGGTGAGGGCGCGTTAAATGGTCTCAAACTTGCAGTGTACCAACACTCCAGTGTTGGACGGGACTTAATTCCTGAGCTTCTCTCCGACTTAGGCGCGGAAGTCATTTGCCTAGAACGTTCAGACACGTTTGTTCCAATTGATACTGAAGCGGTATCCGCTGAGGATATTGAAAAAGGATTGAATTGGGCGCAGCAATATCAGGTAGATGCCATCATTTCAACCGATGGTGACGGTGACCGGCCTTTAATTAGCGATGAAAAAGGTCAATGGTTACGAGGAGATATTGTTGGGTTACTCACCGCAAAAGCGCTCAACATTTCATATTTAGCAGTACCCGTCAGTTGTAACACCGCCATTGAAGCCAGTGGAGTCTTCGAGAAAGTGTTGCGTACGCGTATTGGTTCGCCTTATGTCATTGCTGCTATGGAAACCCTCCAGCAAAGCGGCGCTCACAGCATCGCTGGGTTTGAGGCCAATGGAGGTTTCTTATTAGGAACAGCAATCTCCACCCTCAAATTAGCCTCGTTGCCAACGAGGGATGCCGTGTTACCTGTGGTCTGCCTGCTTGGACAAATCAAAAAACAACATCTGCCATTATCGGAGTTGGTGTCAGCGTTACCACAAAGATATACGGCAAGTGACCGTCTACAAAATTTCGCAACTGAAAAAAGCCAATCTTTGCTGGATAAGTGGTCTAAAACTCCTGAAGATATGCTGCTAACCTTGAAGTTAAGTGAAACGCTAGGATCCGCAGATACTACTGACGGCCTCAGAGTGACATGCCAGTCAGGGAGTATTATTCATTTGAGACCATCAGGAAATGCACCCGAATTGAGATGTTATGTCGAGTCTGATGACGTGGCGACTGCAAATCAATTGGTAAAAAACGTACTCACAGAGCTTTCGCACATTTAAGGTAATGTGTGAAAGCAACTCTGGCTCCTTTGTCACATTTCTTTCAAATTCTTTTGCTATTTTATGTTAAAGCAATGTAAAATAAATGCATTATATTGGTGCATAGCAAGCACCAAGTTCTAAAGATGTGGTGCAAACCATCAATTTCATTTAGGTTACGTTCACTGTTGCTATTACAAAACAAAATAAAATCAATGGGTTATAGTTTTAATTGTGGCTGGTCTAGTTTTTGCTTGTTGTAAAGTAGCGTTGGTAGTGATTGGTCATTATGGGCTATATCAAATAGCTAAACCAAATAATAAGATGACCAAGAATCAACAGTCCCAAGGAGAAGAACCATGTTAAAGCGCTGGTTAAAAAAATTATTAGTTGTTGCTGTATCTGTGTTTTCATTAACGAATGTTGCTTATGCCACTAACGTTACTTTAAGTTATGGCAACACTGACTTGTTGGTGCCTGTGAATCGAGATGCCGGTGTCACTGGTGCGTTTAACTTCACAGATATCTTTAATTTAGACCTGACAGTTCCTGCTTCTTTCAAATTTTTGATTACTGAATTGGAAGAGCCTGCGTACAACATCGTGAACAGTTCTTTCAGTTATGGCTTATATGATGTTTCCAACAATTTGCTAACCACACCAACCATTCTAACCCCTGGCTCCTATCAGTTGCGCGTCTCTGGGACGGCAGACGGATTTTTGGGTGGACAGTACTTTTTGAGTGCGAGTGTTTCTACACCGATACCTGAGCCAGAATCGACTGCATTTATGGTGTTTGGTTTGAGCATGATTGGGTTTGTAATTTTACGTAAGTCTCGCAGTTAAGTTTTTTTTGTTTTATTTATATTATTGAGGAGAGGATATGAAAGTTTCAAGCTTTTGGGGTTCTGTTGCCCTAGTCTCTGCCGTGACATTTTCAAACCAAGCATTTGCTACAAATGTGACTGACTTGGGTAATTTGAATGTGGCTCCAGCAGTTGATGAATCTTTGTTACAAGTTGGTTTGGTGTTTTTGCCCGAAGTGTACAAATTTGATCTGAGCGTTACTTCTGATGTAACAGTAGATTTTTTTGCTACTCTTGGTTTGAATTTAGGCGCCAAATTTGAGTTGTACAATTCATCCAATACATTCATTTCGTCAGTAAATCTTCCAGCACTAAATTTCTTCTCTGGAACATCATTCACTTTCAGCAATCTTGCTGCTGGTAATGATTATGTATTTAAATATAACCCAGGTATCATCTCTACCACTGTTCTGTCAAATTTGACGTTTACAGCGACACCTGTTCCTGAGCCAGAAAACAATGCCTTAATGTTGATGGGTTTGGGTTTGATTGGTTTTATTGCACGTAAAAAATTTGCTTAATTAGGCAAGTTTGAAATAAAAAGCCGAAACGCATTTATGTTTCGGCTTTTTTATTCTTAGTATTCCATTCACTATTTAAAAATGCTGCTGATTCGGATTGCTGCTTCAACAGTTTCGTGAGTGGAGGCTACGAGTGCCATGCGGATAAATCCTTTGCCGGGATTGATACCATGCGCTTCACGGGCGAGGAATGAGCCTGGCAATACTGTGATGTGCAGGTCCTGATAAAGTTTTTTGGCAATCTCAGTATCGTCTTGCTGTGTGTTGATCCACAAGTAAAAGGCCGCATCCGGCATTTGTGTATTTTTCCAAGCCTGTTGCAACTGCGGCGTGACTATGTTGAATTTTTCTGCGTACAATCTACGGTTTTCAATTACATGTGTTTCATCACTCCAGGCAGTGATGCTGGCCGCCTGAACGGCAGGATTCATTGCACAGCCATGGTAAGTACGATATAAGGCAAACTTCTCAATAATTTCAGCATCCCCGGCCACAAAGCCGGAGCGCATGCCAGGCACATTTGAGCGTTTTGAGAGAGAACTAAACATCACAATACGGCTAAAATCGCGCCCCAATGTATGTGCCGCTTGCAGAGCGCCCATAGGTGGGTTGTTTTCATCGAAATAAATCTCTGAATAGCATTCGTCAGATGCGATCACGAACCCATATTGATCGGATAACTCAAACAGGGTTTTCCAGGCATCAATATCCATGACTTTGCCAGAAGGATTGCCAGGGCTGCATACAAATACCAGTTGAGTGCGTTTTAGAGCATCCGCGGGGACTTGCGTCAGGTCCATGACGTAGTCATTGTCTGGTGTTGTGTTGATGAAGTAAGGTTGTGCCCCGGCCAAAAACGCAGCGCCTTCATAAATCTGGTAAAACGGGTTGGGCGAAATCACCACGGGTTGCTGTGAAACGCTGGTATCCACCACGGCTTGTGCAAAGGCAAACAAGGCTTCACGGCTGCCGTTGACGGGCAAAATGGCTTTGTCGATATTGAGCGCAGGAATCTTGTAGCGGCGCTGCAACCATTGATTAATGGCCTCGCGCAAGGCGGGTACGCCGATTGTGGTAGGATAGCTGGCTAATCCACTCAAGTTCTTTGCGAGCGCTTCACTGATAATGGCCGGTGTGGCGTGTTTGGGCTCGCCAATCGACAGATTGACATGACTGAAGGCCGGGTTGGGTGTCAGCCCCTGAAACAGATCGCGCAAGCGTTGGAACGGGTAGGGCTGGAGTAGATTTAAATTTGGATTCATAGGTGTGTATTATAAGTGAGCCTGTCGCATAAACAAAAAACTTCCCGGCAAAAATATCTGGCTTCTGTGGCATTGGTGTATGGCGCATTGTGCTGGGGCGTGATCTGGTATCCCTATCGTTTGTTAAATGATGCAGGCTTGTCTGGCGTGCAATCCAGCCTGTTAAGCTATAGTCTGGCATTATTGATGGGTGGCTTATTATTTTGGCGTCGCTTCCAATACATCTGGCGCATCCCGCGGTCGGCCTACTGGCTGAGCGTGATTGCCGGATGGACTAACCTGGCGTATGTATTGGCGATTATTGATGGCGAAGTCATGCGCGTCATGCTGCTGTTTTATTTGTCACCGTTGTGGACCTTGTTGTTGGCAAGAGTGTGGTTGAAAGAGCGCTGGCATCGTCCGCAACTGCTGGCGATTGCTTTGTCTTTACTGGGGGCTGTGCTGATGCTCACGGATGGCAAGTGGATGTGGCCATGGCCACAATCGACCTCTGACTGGCTGGCACTCTCTGCTGGGATAGGATTTTCGATGACCAATGTCATGACGCGATTTTCAACGCATCTTAGCTTGGCGGCGAAAGGAATGCTGGTCTGGCTGGGGGTGTTTACGCTCTCACTGGTGGTATTGTTATGGCAATCAGGCCTCACTGCTGTCTTCGCTGTGGCGCAGTCTGCTTTTGACCCGCATACATTTTCGTTGCTGTTTGTGGTTGCCTTGTTGCTGGTCACAGCAACGCTGTTCGTGCAATATGGCGTAACCAAAATCCCGGCCATTCAAGCCTCTGTATTGTTTATGACCGAGCTGATCGTGGCCGCCATTGCGGCGTATTTTTTGGCGCATGAAACCATGTCCGTTATCGAAATGATAGGCGGAAGTTGCATCATCGCGGCGGGCGTGCTTTCAGTCAGTGTGGGCGAATCGGACTTAACTCAAGAAAGTAATTGCCGGTAGGATTGCTCTAATTGCCTGCAAAATGTTTCTGGCTCAAATAACCCCTGGGCCTGATGTGCGAGTTTCGTTTTGAGTTGCGCAAGGGCCGCAGGGTCATTCGCCAAACTGATGGCGCGTTGCTCCAGCGCTGGCCAATCTGCACAAATACACGCTTCTAGCCCAATCCTATGCAGCAGGCTAGCACTCACCCGGGCGGGAAAGGTCTCGCCAGCCACTGTCAGAATAGGCACGCCTTGCCACAAAGCGTCACTGGCCGTCGTGTGGGCATTATAGGGGCTGGTATCCAGCATCAAATCTGCATGTTGCTGGCGGGCAATGTGCTGCTCAATACTGGTGCGCTCTGCAAACACTAAACGTCCAGCGTCCACTCCTGCCGCTTGCGCTTGCTGCTGTAAATGATGAGTCGCCCAAGGATTGCTTTGCAACAGCCATAATATGCTGCCAGGGACTTGTTGCAGAATACGCATCCAGACGGCAAACACCTCTGGTGTGATTTTAAAGCTCTGGTTGAGACAAGCGAATACAAAGCCTTGTTCGGGCAATCCATGCTGCGCGCGCGTGCCGGCATCTGCCTGTGGGCGACGCGCGTTATTGGGTTGGTAGCATGGGATTATCATGGGTTGCTCAGCTAGAGCACAATCTTTAAGCGTTTCATCAACAATGATGGCATCAAACAATGGCCTGCCGTGAATCAAGCCCATGGTGCCAGGAAACCCTAGCCAATTAATATGCAACCGGGCAGGGCGGTATGCCGTGACACCACATCGGCTATGTTGAGTGTACCCGGTGAGATCGATCAGGATATCTATCCCAGCATGACGCATCTGTGTGGCGACTTCAGCATCTGTGAGCTGAGTAATATCTACCCACTCATCGGCTGCTGCAAAAAAGGCTTGCCGCTCTGGAGACTGATCATCCCTGGCATTGCTATATAGCACGACTTCAAAGTGCTGGCGGTCATGCGCAGCAATCACATCAGTGACTAAATAAGCCAGAGGATGGCGGCGGAAGTCAGATGAAATATAAGCGACTTTGATGCGCGCTTGAGCGGGTTTTAAGCGCGCCGCAGCGAGAGGCTGAATATGCCCATACTGTTGTTGCGCCCACAGGCTGGCACAGGCAAGCTGTTCTTGGTCGGTGGTGCCAGGCATCGCCAGAAAAGCGAAGGGAGGGATCTTTGCCTGCTGGTTCATTTTTAGAGCCTGCCTGACTTCTGCGATGGCTACCTCTAAGCCTTGCCAGTCAGCCATATGCTGTTTCTGGTGTATCCAGTGCACCTTGGCATGCAGCAACGTTGGATCCAGCTGCATGGCTTTCGCATACGACGCGACAGCCAGGTCAAGCTGACCTTGTTCCCGGTAGGCATTGCCCAGATTGTTATGACACTCGGCATCATTCGGGGCCAGGCGCAATGACTGTTGATAATGCTCGATTGCCGTGGGGTAATTACCTAACTTGCGCAAGCTGTTGGCGAGGTTAAAATGCACGTCCGCTTGCTGCGCATCCTGCTTTAATGATTGCCTGAAGTATTCAGCGGCTGCCGCTTCATGGCCTTTCGCGCTGGCAACATTGCCCAGTTGCATCAGTATTTGCGGATGATCTGGCGCCCACCGCAATGCTTGCTCAAAAGCGAGGCCAGCCGCATCCGCTTGCCTGAGAGCCAGATAAGCACGGCCTAACTCATAATGTAGCTCAGGGTCTTGTGGTGAGCGCAATAGCCGTTGTTTTAACTGTTCAATGGCAGGGGTCACGGTGTAGCCCTTTCACGGAAAGGCTGCATCAACGCTTGCCACCCTAACTGTTTGAACAAATGACGTTGCGGATGCAAGCCATTCCAGAAACTGTCTTCTGTGTGCTGAGGTAATGACAGGCCATAGTCCTGCAATACCCGCCTGGCCAGTAGTGCGGCGCAATAGGGGGCAGTCATCAGGCCTTTACTGCCATGCGCAACGTGCGCATATAGTCCTTGAGAGGCGGGCAAATCCTGATACGTTTGAGCGGGTTCCGTCTGCGCTTTGAGTCTCTCTGGTGGTAAAACCACGCCGACATAAGGCAGATAATCTGGAGAACCGCATCGTAAAGAAGCGCGCGCGAATGTGATTTCTGCATGATCGGCATCATTAAAAGCTGGGCTGAGTCGACTCAACATCTCGAGATTGTCGCTATTGTCTTCTGGACGAATATCCGTGCTGTTGTTCCCTGGCGCAAACGTTGCGCCCATGGCGTGTTGGCCTTGATGCTCAGGGGTGAGGTAGCCATCGCCACACAGAATGGTTTTGAGGCTGCGCATGGAAGGGTGGGCAGCAATCATCCCCATTTGACCTCGGACGGGGTTTAGCCACATCCCGCTGTCACCAATCAATTGGTTGGCCTCGGCCGCATTACACACAATCACCGCGTCAAAGTGCTCGCTCAAATTGTCATCATGGATGGTTAACTGCCAGCCGGAAACATGGTTTAACAACCCCGTGATGGGGTGGCTCAGGTGCAGGCGGATATTTGCATGACTCAGCATGCGCTTACACGCCAGGCTTGGATTGACCCAGGCGCCGTGTTCAAAAAACAGGCTGTCGTGGGCCAAGGTGACACCGGCCTGAAGACTGGCCTGTTGGGCATCGAGCTTCTGTAATAAGCCCAAATCAGCATAGCGGGCCGCCACCTTTTGTACACGCTTGAGTTCCCTTGGGCTTGCACCAAGCTGCACCAGGCCACACATCTGAAACCCATCGCTGCCTAAATCCAGATTCGCATAATGGCGCAAGCTAAAACTGTAGCTGCGCCAGGCCAGTTGGTCATTTTGAGGCTTTTCGGCGTTGAGACGCGGGTAGAGCATGCCTCTTGGATTGCCAGACGCGCCGCTGGCGATGGCCGGTGCGCGTTCAAACACATGCACTTCACAGCCGAGGTCGGCCAGAAACCAGGCCGT
Organism: uncultured Methylophilus sp.; assembly: GCA_936943315.1. Lineage (GTDB taxonomy): Bacteria > Pseudomonadota > Gammaproteobacteria > Burkholderiales > Methylophilaceae > Methylophilus. The sequence goes on from CAKZJM010000002.1 coordinate 9,066, forward strand.
GCTACACCCGGCAATGCCTGCACCGATGATGGCGACCTTGGGCAAAGCTGTGCGGATAGCTTGGGAAATAGCCGGCCATTTCCCACATAACATTTCACGCTTGTTGCCAAAGCCACGTATTTTTTCTACTTGAAAACCGGCTTCCTGCAAGCCTCGGCGTACCAGTCCGGCACTGGTGAAAGTGGCAAAGGTAGTCTCTGCGTGGGCGCACCTGGCCATGCATTCAAACAGATAAGGCTGCCACATTTGCGGATTCTTAGACGGCGCAAAGCCATCGAGAAACCAGGCATCTGCCTTCAGGTTTAACTGCGGCAATAATTCAGCACTATCGCCGATATATAACGTCAAGCTGGCACAAAATTCGGGTAATTCAAGCTGATTAAAGCCAGGCTGTAGCAAACGATATTGTCTGCATAGCGCCTCGCTGGCTTCAGCCAGTTCAGGAAAATGCGCATGTGCTGTCTGCAGATCTTGCAAGGTAAACGGGGCGATCTCAACGCTGACAACGTGCAAGTGCGCGGTTGACGGCGCCGTTTGAAGCCAGAGATGTAAGGCTGCCAAGAAATTTAGCCCGCTGCCAAAGCCGGTTTCAACAATCACGAAATGGCTGGGCTTATCGGTAGGTAATTGTTGCCAGCGCTGTTGTAGCTGGTTGTGCTGTAGAAAGACATAACGCGTTTCTGCCAGCCCGTGCTGTGGCTGATCCGGGCTGACAGAAAAATAGACATCATCGAATTGTGTGGAGTAGGGCAGGCCATTTCGCCACTCCAATACTGCATGCGTACTCATGGGCGCAAGTTTATCACGCACTCAGCCAAGGTTACATGAGTTACAGGGCTGCATGCATGCGGTAGCCAGGTTTTGCCAGCAGCAAATGCACATCGCCCAACGCACACTCGGCAAATCCACCTTCACAATAACTCAGGTAAAAGTCCCACATGCGGATAAATACCTCGCTGTAACCAAGGGCCCTGACCGCTTCAATATTGGCAAAAAAGTTTTCCCGCCAGTGACGCAAAGTCGTCGCGTAATGTAGCCCAATATCCTGCAAGTCGACCAGACGCAAGTCACTTGCGCGCGTCATGCTTGTCAGCATGGCGGTGTTAGAAGGGATATTTGAACCGGGGAAAATATAGCGCTGGATAAAATCTACCGAGCGGATGGCACTGTCGTAACGCTGGTCGGCAATCGTGATGGCTTGAATCAAGGCCACGCCGTCCGGTTTTAACAGCTGGCTGACTTGATTGAAATAAGTATCGTAGTATTGATGGCCTACGGCTTCTATCATCTCAATAGACACCAGTTTGTCATATTGGCCCTGCAAATGGCGGTAATCCTGCTTAAGCAAGGTGATCTGCTTTTGCAGGCCTTCGGCAGCTACGCGTTCTTTTGCCAGCGTATATTGCTGTTCAGAAATGGTCGTCGTGGTCACATGGCAGCCGTAGTTCTTGGCTGCATAAATGGCAAATCCGCCCCAACCCGTACCAATTTCAATCACGTGGTCGCCGGGCTTTAGCTGCAATTTGTCGCAGATGACCTTTAACTTAAGCTCAGAAGCCGCTTGCAAGCTAGGCGTGTCTGACTCAAAAATGGCGGATGAATACATCATGGTCGGATCCAGAAATAACTTGAACAGCGCATTGCCCAGATCATAATGTGCCGCGATATTCTTCTGGCTGCCAGCTTCGCTATTGCTGTTAAGCCAATGGAAGACTTTTAATAACGGTTTGCTCAGCCATTGATAACCGCCTTCCAGAGTATCCATCACAGATTGATTGAGCACCATTAAACGGACCACATTTGTCAGCGTATCGGCTTGCCAGTAACCCAGCATATAAGCTTCACCTGCACCTATGCTGCCACCAAAAGCAATCTCGCCGTAAAAGCGGGGATCCAGTACTGTAATGCTTGCAGCCGGTGCGTGTGCAACGGCTTGTCCAAACACATACTTGTCTACACCATCCACCACGGTTAACTGGCCTATACTCAGGCTTTGCAAGCGCTTGAGTACCTGAGCTTTGGCGAAGGTTGCCACCCATTTGGCGCGGCTTTTTGATTTTAGCGGTTTGGTAAGTGGGTCAGCGACCAAAGGGTTAGGGGTGTGAATCGTCGTCATGATCAATCTCCGAGTCGGGACGCTTGGTCAGGGTGTGAATAAAAAGGAATTCTTTTCAACCATAGTCGCAGTGCTTGCCAGTAAATCCCGAGGATGACTTTGAGTGTCATCCAGGGATAGGCCAGTAGCATTCGGTTGAGCACGCTGGCTTGCCAGGGTTGCCGTTGCATGTTCAGTGTGGCATAAAACATGGCCTGGTCTTGCTGCCAGTTTTGCATATGCACGCTTAAACGCTCAGCCGGGGCTGAAAACTGCCAGCGGTACTGGATATCCATAGGCATAAACGGCGAGACATGAAAGTCTTTCTGCAAAGTGAATAACAAAGGCGAGTCTTGATTCGCCGCCTGTGGGCTCACTTCATGCACATAAGCAAACCGCTCTTGCCACGGCGTGTTGGTGATATGGCTGACGATGGCTTGCAAACGGCCGTCGCTATCGTGGCAGTAGTAAAAGCTGACCGGGTTAAAACAAACACCCCAGTAGCGGCAGTGGGTCAGTAAGCCAATGCGCCCCAGGGGACGCTGGCCGGTCTGCTGCTCTACCAGGTCACGTACGCACATATCCAGTGGTTGTTCAGGCGGACCTAAATAATCCTGCCGCCTGAAATAAGCAAGATTGGGCTTGACGTATGACCATAAACGGTTGTGCTTGAATAACGCTGGCAGTTCATCGAGGTCAAGATACAGCATGAATAACTGGTATTTAAACCCATGCAACTTCGGTTGCAAGCGTTGATGGCTCACCCAGCCGGTATAAATGGCGCTATGCAAGGGGGTTGAGGAGGCCGCTTCGGTCATGTCATCGCCTGTTTGAAGTGGGTGATGGCGGCAAGCGCACTCACCACGCCATCTTCATGGAAGCCATTACGCCAATAGGCACCGGCAAAGCCTGTGCGGTGATGCCCGCTAATCTCGGCGTGCCGGGACT
>CAKZJM010000003.1 GCA_936943315.1 uncultured Methylophilus sp.
GCCTTTGCCATGCGCAGCACTGAAAATATCCAGATTGAAGTCGAAGACCTGAATGAACTGCAACAGGCACTCAGCGCTGGCGCAACCAGCATCCTGCTGGATAACTTCTCCTTGGATGACCTGCGCAAAGCCGTGGCCATCAATCAAAAACAGGCCTTGCTAGAAGCCTCTGGCAATGTGGATTTAACCACGGTGAGGGCGATTGCAGAAACAGGCGTGGATAGAATTTCGATTGGCGCACTGACGAAACATATCCAGGCAGTTGATCTCAGCATGCGCATCCAGATGACACTTTGACCTGCAGCCAAGAGGTGACCATTTATGCCACATTTCTGTGGCATGCTTTTTGCACCATATGCTGGTACTTAAGCTTAGATGTGTCATGAATAGTCCAGCCCCATTTTCACTCCCAAAATCCTTGGAAAGCCTGCGTCTGGGCGACTTGTTGCGTATGCTCGTCTCAGACGGCCGTATCGAGAAGGCCTGGGCAGAAAAACTGCATCAAGAACGCAAGCGCGATAGCTCCAAGACCCACCCGATTGTGGTGGTAGCAGAACAAAAATGGCAAGACCAGCGAGAGCCCTCTCAAATACTCACGGTGGATCATCTCAGCCGATATGTCGCTCACAAGGCTAAAGTACCCTTCTACCAGATAGACCCTCTTAAACTCGACTTTAGTTCGGCGGCCCAATTCGTATCCCAGGCTTATGCCGAGCGTTTGCGCATCATGCCAATCGCGGTGAAAGATGGGGTCGCGAAAATTGCAACTGCTGACCCCTTTCACCAGGACTGGGTGCTGGATCTGGAGCGCATGCACAATTTGCGGATTGAAGTGGTGATGGTTAACCCACTGGATTTGCAGCGATACTTGCCCGAGCTATATCAGTTATCTACCGCCATTCAGTCAGCCAACACGGCCAAGGCCGGGCAAATTGTCGGTGTACAAAATTTTGAGCAACTGATAGAGCTCGGCAAAGACCGCCAGCTTGATGCCAATGAGCAGCATGTGGTGAACATTGTAGACTGGCTGTTTAAATATGCGTTTGAGCAACGTGCCAGTGACATTCACCTGGAGCCTAGACGCAATATTGGCTTGATGCGTTTACGGATTGACGGCGTATTGCACCAGGTTTACCAGTTGCCCAGCAATATCATGAACGCGATTACCAGCCGCATTAAACTGCTGGGCCGGATGGACATGGTGGAAAAACGCCGCCCGCAGGATGGCCGCGTGAAAACCGTAGACACCGATGGCAAAGAAATCGAATTGCGTTTATCGACCATGCCTACCGCCTTCGGCGAAAAACTGGTGATGCGGATTTTCAAACCGGACGTGCTGGTACAAGATTTCCAGATGCTGGGATTCTCCAAACGCCAGGGCGAACAATGGGCACAATGGACCAGCCATCCTAACGGCATTATTTTGGTCACGGGTCCGACCGGCTCGGGTAAAACCACCACCCTGTATACCACGCTCAAACAATTGGCGACCAACGAAGTGAACGTATGCACGGTGGAGGACCCGATTGAGATGATAGAACCTGCTTTTAACCAGATGCAGGTGACGCAAAACATCGGTCTGGGGTTTGCCGAAGGCATACGCACCCTGATGCGGCAAGACCCGGACATCATTATGGTCGGCGAAATCCGAGACAGGGAAACAGCAGACATGGCGATTCAGGCGGCCTTGACGGGCCACCTGGTATTGTCGACATTACACACAAACGATGCCCCTGCAGCCGTGACGCGCTTGCTGGATTTGGGCGTGCCTGCTTATCTGATTCACTCCAGCCTGCTGGGCATTATGGCGCAGCGCCTGGTACGCACCCTGTGCCCACAATGCAAAACCGAAGCAGTGATTTCAGATGAGGAATGGGCCAGTGTGACCCATCCATTTAAAGCCAAAAAACCAGCCAAGGTCATGAAAGCAGTGGGCTGCAAAGATTGCCGGCATACTGGTTACCGCGGACGCACTGGCATTTATGAAATGCTGACATTGACCCCTGCGCTGCGCAAACTGATTACGCCCGAAACCGATTTGCTGGAATTACGCAAAGCTGCCAAGCAGGCAGGCATGCAGCCATTGATGTTAAACGGTGCTGAGAAAATTGCGGCAGGCCTGACCACGGTGGAAGAGATACTCAAAGTCGCGCCGCCGCTGGAAATAGATTAACCCCTACCAAACCATGCTGAGATGAAGTGCACTAGGCACTTACTGATAGCGCAAAGCTTCTATCGGATTTAAACGTGCCGCCTTTCTGGCTGGATAAAAACCGAAGAAAACACCAATACTGGCGGCTACGCTAAACGCAATCAAGACCGATGCGCTCGAAATAATCACTTCAGCCTGCGTGAACGCGCTGACCAGTATCGCCCCGCCAACACCGATGACAATGCCGATCAGGCAACCGACAATCGAAATCATAATGGCCTCCAGCAGAAACTGCATAAGAATATCGCGCTCACGGGCGCCTATGGCCATGCGGATACCAATTTCGCGCGTTCGCTCAGTCACTGACACCAGCATGATATTCATGATGCCTATGCCACCCACCAGCAAAGACACGGAGGCAATGGCCCCTAATAACAATGACATGGTGCGTGCCGTTTCGGCGGCCGAATTGGCGATGGCTGTCAGGTTACGCACGGAAAAATCACTGTCCGCACCCTCGCGGATATTGTGACGCTGATTCAATAAACTATTCAGTGCCTCTTCAACCATGCCCATCACATTATCTGACTCGGCTTGTACCATGATCTGCCGCACCGTGCCCGGCAACTGGTTACCAAACAGTTTGCGCTGTGCAGTAGTCAGCGGCACGATGATGGTGTCATCCTGATCGCGGCCATCCAGCGTTTGCCCTTTGCTGTCGAGCACCCCCAGAACCACAAAAGGACGCTGGTTGATGCGGATGGTTTTACCAACCGGATCAACGTCTTCTTCACCAAACAGGTTTTGTACGACGGTTTTACCAAGTAAGGCCACACGCGTGGCAGAGCGCGTATCCGAAGATGAAAACGGATAACCGGCAGACAAGCTCCAGCCACGGATATCCATGTATTCCGGCGTCGTACCAATAATATCGGTATTCCAGTTATTGCTGGCGTAAACCACCTGGCCTTTGCCCATCGTCACTGGCGCCACGCCAACCACGCCATAAAGCTCGTTCATGGCAGTGGCATCACGGACATTGAGCGAGGGTGCATTGCCGGTGGCCGTACGTGCCCCACCCATGCGAGGCGGGCCGGAGAGTACCACAAATAAATGGCTGCCCATGGCACTGATGGAGCGTTTTACCGAAGCCTCGGCCCCCTGGCCGATGGCCATCATCAACACAACGGCACTCACGCCGATCACCATACCCAGCATGGTCAAGAAGGTGCGCAAGCGGTTGGCCCCCATGGCGTGCCAAGCCTCTCCCAGCATGGCGCTAAACATGGCCACCGCCTATGGCAAATGATGCAACGGTCACTGTCATCCTGCGCTCCCACCCTGTGTTGTCACGCCCGTATCTTGCACAATTTTGCCGTCGAGGAACCGCACCTGCCGTTTGGCATGCTCCGCAATATCGGTTTCGTGGGTCACCAGCACAATGGTGATGCCTTCCTGGTTGAGGCCGTCAAAAATCGCCATGATCTCTTCACTGGTGGTGCTATCAAGGTTACCGGTGGGCTCATCCGCCAAAATGAGGCGCGGCTGGTTGACCAATGCACGTGCAATGGCCACCCGTTGTTGTTGCCCGCCAGAAATCTGGTTGGGATGCGAGTGCATATGCTTGCTCAAGCCTACCTTTTCCAACAGCACGCGGGCACGTGCATGCCGCTCTTCCTTGCTGACGCCAGCATAAACCAAAGGCAAGGCAACGTTATCCAGCAGGCTGGCACGCGCCAGCAGGTTAAACCCCTGAAACACAAAGCCTATGGTCTGGTTACGCACTTTTGCCACCTGATCCGCACTCATGGTGGCCACGGCATAGCCATCCAGCACATAGCTGCCTGCGCTGGGCATATCCAGGCAGCCCAAAATATTCATGAAGGTGGACTTGCCGGAGCCAGAAGGCCCCATGATGGCGACATAATCTCCCGTCAGCACCTGCAAATTGACGTCTTTTAATACCGGAAAGTCGCCAGCAGCGGTCTGGTAGGCTTTGTACAGATGATTGACGGAGATGACGGCCTGCTGCATAAGCTAGAACATTCTCGGTCCGCGCGGGCCGTTATTATTCCCTGGCCCTTTGTTGGGTACAGCATTGTCACTTTGCAATTCACCCACAATCACCTTATCGCCCGCGGCCAGGCCCTCACCCGTCACCGCGGTGGAGCGGCCATCGGTGATGCCGGCATGCACACGCACCATGACCGGCTGCCCAGCCCTCAATACATAAATCTTGCCCATCGCATTGCCTGCGGAAGGCGCGTGCCCTTCCCCTTTCGCGCCGCGCTTGCGCCAGCCCCGTTTACCATCGCCACCCTCTTCGGCCGGCGCATGTGTGTTTTTTGCAGCCGCTTCTGCCTTGGGCTTGTAACGTAAGGCGGCATTGGGCACCAGCAAGGCATGACGCGCACGGTCGACAATGATATTGACGTAAGCAGTCATGCCTGGCAACAAGGTCAGGTCCTGGTTATCCACCGACACCACCACGTTATAAGTCACTACATTAGAGGTATTGGTTGAGTTCAAGCGCAGCTGTTTGACCACGCCTTCAAAACTGCGGTCAGGAAAAGCATCCACATTAAAATTGACCTTTTGCCCCTCTTTGATTTTGCCGATATCGGCTTCTGCAAAGCTGGTGTCTATCTGCATTTTCGAGAGGTCTTGTGCAATCTGGATCAACGTCGGCGTCTGAAAGCTGGCTGCTACCGTCTGGCCGACATCGACCACGCGATTGACCACTACGCCGGACACAGGAGATCGGATAATACTCAAATTGAGGTTGGTCACATCACGCGCCAGTGCGCCTTTAGCAGTTTCCAGCTGCGCCCTTGCGGATTTCAATACCTGTACGGCCGTATCCAGCTCCTGCTTTGAAACATACTCCTGCGCATATAACTGCCGCATCCGTTTTTCATTGGCAATGGCCAGCTCCACCGCCGCCTCGTTATTTCTCACATTGCCCTGTGACTGGGCAATCTGTGCATTAAACAAGCGGCTATCCAGTTCTAGCAGCACCTGGTCTTTTTTAACCACGTCATTAAAATCGACATACATTTTGCGCACAATGCCGGAGACCTGCGTACCCACGCTGATCAGGCTGACCGGGTTCAGTGTCCCGTTGGCAGACACGGTTTGCTCAATATGCCCCTGTGTCACTTCATCCAGCCGGTAAAGGTCTTCAGGTTTGGCCTGATGCGTCTGCTTGTAATACCAGCAGCCTGCCGCCGTCAGGGCCATCAGCACGCCTAAAATAAATAGAGATTTAATCCGCTTCATAAGTATCCGTTTATTGAGCAGGCGCCGTAGCGCTGGGTAAATCAGGAGAAACCGCACCGGGTAATGACTGGATCATGGCATGGTCTAGCACACCGATGGCTTGGGCCAGGGTCGCCCGCGCGATATTGGCATTGAGGCTGGCCTGTATGTTTTGCTGACGCGCGCTTGCCAGTGCACTTTGGGCATTGAGCGTATCAATAATATTGCCGACCCCTGCGGTATAGCGGCCAAAAGCCACCCGGTAAGACTGCTCCGCACTTTCGAGCAAGGTTTTACTGGCCGTCACCGACTGCAAGGCAGTGCGCAGATTCTGGTAAGCACTCCACACATCCAGTGAAATCTGTAAACGCAGGCTATCACGCTGTGCCAGCCGCAGGTCAGCGGTGGCTTCTGCCGTACGGATGCGATACGTCGGCCCATACCCGGCAAAAATCGGGATGGACAAGGTAACGCCGAGCGTGGTGGCACTATTGGCGGCATATTGCGAGCCGTCTTGCAGGTTGTTGGAGACGCCAACACTAAGGGTAGGCTTACTCGCCGCCTTGCTGGCGGCAATGCTGGCTTCCGCTGCCCGCACCTGCGCCTCGCTGGCCAATAAATCTGGGCGGCGCTGGCCCGCTTGCTCAATCAGCGTAGTCACATCATCGAGAATACCGGGAGGTGTTTCATTGGCACTTTTCGCCAGGGTCATGGCGTGGTTGGCGGGCAATCCCATCAAGTTGGCAAGATTGCCATAAGCCACGCGGAGGCTGCCCTCAATGGTAATGCGCTGCAGGGTCAGCTGTGCATAGGCGGTTTGTGCCTGCAACTTATCCGCAGGCGTTGCCACCCCCGCCTGGTAACGCGCATTGGCCGCCGTGAAGCTTTCTTCAGCAGCCCGCTCGGCCTGTTGCGCAGCAGAAAGCGCAGCGATATTGGCCTGCACCTGGTAATAAGCGGCAATGGTATTGAGCAGAATACTTTGTACCACACTGCTTTGCGTGGCACTGGCAGCCAGCAATAACTGACGTGCACTCTCGATATTGGCTTTGCGGTTACCAAAGTCATAAAGCAGGTAACTCGCCACCAGGCTATTGGCCACATTGAGGTTAGGGTTACCACGCGTAGCCGATTCAGGATTCAGCACGCCCATATTGCTGGAGACCGTATCAGTGACCGTCGGCAAATAGGCAGACTTGGCGACGCCTAACTGCGCCGCCTGTATGCGGGCATTGGCCCACATTTCACGCGTTTGCGGGTTATGGCACAAGCTGGCATTCGCCACATCAGCCAGCGTCAACGGCTGTTGCCAATTGAGCTCGCCACAACCGGCGTCACTTCCCCAATATTGTCCGGGGATTTTAGGCAAGGTTTGCACTTGCGTGTCCAGCGGATCCCCATCGTTGTAAAACAGGGATTCCTGCGCCTGAAGCGGCCCGCCAATCAGGCACAACATCACTAAGCAGAAACACTTGCGCATGCCATTCCCATTAGTCCACAAAACAGCACAACCTCATTGATATACGTCGCTTGATGATAGAGCTGCCATCATAAATGAAGCGCGGGCGTGACTAAAGAGAGCGATACATTTTGATACTTTTAAGCAGAATGGGACTGAAGAGACTCGGGCAGGGATCAAAGGGGTAGAGACGTGCTGGCAGCGTCAATTAGTCAGATGTTTTTTTTGTAAGCTGCACGTGCCCATGTATCATTTGCGACAATAAACGTTGGCCAGAGCGCCGGGAAACTATCATTACCGCCAGAACATGTAACACGATGAGCACTAGCAACCCGAGGCTCAGCAAAGCATGCAGATCTACTGGCCAGTCTTCACCCCATAAAGCATCGGTGCGGCTGAGCCAGCCTGTCAGCGCCAGGGTAGCAATCAATGACCAGATCAGGTACACCGACCACTGGCCTAGCGGATTGTGCCCTCGATGCGCGGGGACATGCCCTTGCCGTAGTTGAATCAAATGGGCACGGATGGCATGCCAGCCAGGCACATGGAACCGCGCGCTATGCAGGTGAGTCAGGTAGCCGCCTAACAGCCGCCCGGCCACCAGCGCCAACACGGCATAACCGACTGCGCGGTGCAGCCAATCGGTTTCATACCAGACATAACTCATCAGCCACAGCGCGATGACACCAGCGGCCACCAGCCAGTGAGTTAACCGCACCCACCAGGGCCACAACAGCTCTCCGCGCTTAGACATGTCGCTGGCTAGTCTTTCAACCCAATCGCTTTGACGATCGCCAGGGTTTTCATATCAAAGTAAATCTCGACTTTTTTGCCTTCTTTGCTACGGCCATAAATCTCGTAACAATTACCGTCAATTTTAAATTTTTTGATGGTGTAGCCTTCAGCTTCAAGCGCTTCTTTCAGCGTATCTTCTGAAGCCCATTCCTCTTTGGGATAAGACTTGCAATCAGCCGCCGCAAATACGGCTTGTGAGCTTAACAAGCCCAGGGCTAACAACACTGTAAAAGTCATTTTTTTCATCTGTATTTCCTTTTGTTATGCATACAATTCGACCTGGCGTATCTCAGCCAGGGTAGACACACCCGTCAGCGCCATGGTCATTTCAAGCTCGTCACGCAAATAGCGAATGACTTTCGCCACGCCCATTGCACCTTCAGCCGCTAATCCCCAGACATAAGGACGGCCCACACAAACGGCATCTGCACCCATGGCCAAGGCTTTGAAGATATCCTGCCCTGAGCGGATACCGCTATCGACCAGGATTTTGCATTGCCCGCCCACCGCAGCCACCATCTGTGGCAACACCGCCGCGACTGAAGGCGTGCTATCCAGCACCCTACCGCCGTGATTAGACACGACAATCCCATCACAGCCCAGGGTCACGGCACGTCTGGCATCCTCAACGTGCATCAGGCCTTTGATCAGCAATGGACCCTTCACTTGTTGCCTTAACCAGGCCACATCTTCCCAGGTGGGGGCTTGTGACATCCAGCCATCAAACACCTGACTCTGCCCAGGTTGGATAGGCTGCATACTGAGCGGCTTGGCTAAATTCACCGCAGAAATGCCAGCAGGCAAATCAATCAATGCCTGCTTTACAGGTGCATCTACCGTAAACACAATGGTGCTCGCCCCTGCTGCCAGCGCTTTGTTTAACAAAACGGCAGTGGCTTCACGGTCACCTTGCCAATACAGCTGGAACCACAGCGGTTGCTGCGCCTGTTTCATGATCTCTTCCACCGGCTGGCTGGCGAGGCTGCTGACCATCATCTGCCCTTGTTGTGCATTGCAGGCCACGGCCGTGCCGATTTCGCCATCCGCATGAAACAGTTTTTGATAAGCCACGGGCGCCAGCATGATGGGGTGCGCCCACTGCTCGCCAAACAACGCACATTGGGTATTTGCCTGATGTAACGCCGCCAAAGGCCGAGGAATGAGCTTTTTAGCTTGCCAGCCTGTTTCATTGGTTTGCAACTGTGTGCCCGAACCTGCATCAGATTGCAGATAATGCCAGACATTGGCAGGGAGCTTGGTTTGCGCCTGCTGCGCAAAATAGGCTAACAAGGGTAAGGATTGCATGTGCTTACAACGCCCACTGGCGCAACAGGTTATGGTAGATGCCCGTTAACTGCACCACTTCTGGCGTTTCACCGTGCTGCTGCCGCAACCTGACCAAGGCCATATCCATATCAAACAATATGCGCCTGTGTGCCGCATCACGCACCATGCTCTGGATAAACATGAAACTGGCCAGACGCTCGCCACTCGTCACCGGCGTCACTGCATGCACAGAGCTAGAAGGATAAATAACGATGGAACCTGCTTTCAGTTTGATGCGCTGGTCACCAAACACATCCTGAATCACCAGCTCACCGCCCTCATACTCGTCAGGATCATTAAAGAACAATGTGGCCGAAACGTCGGCCCGCACCCGCGCACTGCCATCCGGCATGCTGCGCATGGCACTGTCGACATGAAAGCCGTAATGATTGGTTTCGCCCGAATAACGGTTCACAAACGGCGGCAAAATTTTGTCTGGCAAAGCCGCAGAAAAAAATAAAGGATCGCGATGCAATGCCTGCAACACGATCCTGCGAATTTGATCCAGCAACGGGTCTTGTTCAGCCAGTTGCTGGTTATTTTTGACAGTGGCTGCCTGAATACCGGCGGTTGTGCGTCCATCCACCCATTGCGCTTTTTTTAATAACGCACGTATGGATGTCAGTTCATCATCCTGCAAAACACCCGGTAAACTTAACAGCAAATTAACTCCTAGAATTTGTACTCTGTCGTAATAATGGCTTGACGGCGGTTGCCTGGCGTCAAGAATGCGCCATTATCATAAATGGCATCGTAATACGTTTTGTCCAGCAGGTTTTTAACATTGAGACGGACTGCCCATTTTGGTTGTTCGTAGGCTGCCATCAAATCAACACGAGCATATCCAGGTGCCGTATTCGGTTTAAAGTTGCCATTCACAAATAAAGTGCTCGCGTTGGACGTGGTAGGATTATACCCATAACGCTCAGCCTTCGCTTCAACACCCCCGCCCACTTTCCAACCCGCACCAAAATCGTAGGTTGTCCATAGGTTGAATGTAGTACGTGGAGTATTTCTTGCTTTTTCTCCAGCCAGTCTAGGGTCAGGTGGGGTTGTTGGCAAACCAGTGTTTGCATTGATATTTTCAGCTAGGTTAATAATGTACGCATCCAATAAAGCAACCCCAGCAAAAACATCCCACTGATCAGTCACCTTACCCGTCAACTCAAATTCAACACCATTCGTACGACGACGCTTTGTCAGAATTGGCGTATTACCAAACGCGGCTAAATCGGTATTACGTTCCCAATCCTTGGTAGTTGTAAAGACAGCCGTCCTGAAAGCCAAATCTCCGTCCATAAATAGCCATTTAGTGCCCACTTCTAAAGTACGACTACGCTCTGGCGGTTGTTTAACAGTAGTTAATTGATACAAGTCCGCAGTCGGGCTAAATGAGTTGCTATAGGTAATGTAGTAGTGTTGATCCGGGGTCGGTTGCCAGGATAGGCCGCTACGGTAGCTATTTTGACCATAATCTAAATGTGGCGCTCTTGCGGCGGAGTAATCCGCTTTCATTTCGTCACGGCGAATACCTACAAGTGCTGTCCAATGTGGAATAAACTCAATGCTATCTTGGGCGTAAACTGCGTAGTTATCAGCATTAAATTTAGCAAATTGTGTATTTGCAGCATTGATAGGGGTCTCGGCGCTGGATGTGAAATATGGGTCTGCACTAGTACCTATGTTCAGTAATGAATTGCGATAAGATTTTTCATGCAAATATTCGACGCCCGTTAATACGGAATGCGTCATCCCTGCCAAATTAAGTTTAGTACTAAAATCTGATTGCAAGTTGTAAGTTTCATAGTGCTGCGTACGTGTGACATCATTATTGTTTGTACCACCCAATCCCAAACCAGCCGTACCTGCTAAAGTAGCGTTAGGTGCAAACGCAGCACTTGGTGTTTTTGCCCAATAGGCTCGCTCATAATCAGCATGTCTTAGTTGAGTACGCAGTTGTGTGTCGTCATCAAACTTATGAGTAAAAATCCCCGTGGTAATACGTGTATCGCTGTTATCAAAGTTTTTGCTACCACCATAGAAAGACTTATCGTCCACACGTGTACCGCCAATAGTTGTATCAATTGGACGCTTATTCACAAATGACACGCCAAAGTCGGGCACATCACGAGTCTGAACATACATATGATTCAGGAAGAACTCGTTTTCTGTTCCAATCCCTGCGCCAAAGCTGACAGCAATCCCTGAACGATCAGTTTCAGGATGGTCGCCGTTTGCCTGATTTTTACGATAAGATTCTTCATGTCTATCCATGACATTGACGCGAATGGCCGCCGTGTCTGTCAATTTCTTATTAAAATCACCAGTCACTTGATGGTAATCATAATTACCCAAGCTACCAGTTAAGGTGTTTTTATCCTGCAACTCCGCCATCTTAGTGACCTGGTTAATCACACCACCCGCCTGACCGCGCCCAAACAGCATCGCTGCGGAACCGCGCAACACATCCACTTGTTCCAGGTTAAATGTTTCGCGGTTGTATTGAGCGGTATCACGCATGTTATCCAGGTAGATGTCGCCAAAAGTGTAGAACCCACGCAAGTTAAAGTTATCCCCTGCACGGCCACCTTCAGCCGCGTTCACGGACAGGCCAACGACGTTACGTAACGCTTCGCGCAATGAACCCACTTGCTGGTCGTGCAACAGCTCTCTCGTCAGCGTAGTGACTGCTTGCGGTACGTCTTGAGGGTCTTGATAGGTTTTACCCACGCGGGTTTTAGTCGCTTGATAGCCTTTATTTGGTGCATCTTGAATACGCTGCGATTTAACTTTCACTTCAGTCATCGTTTGCGCAGCGTCAGCAGTTTTCTCTTCGTCAGCAGCCATTGCAACTGCTGGTAGCGCCATCAGCAGCGCTAAAGTCATCGTTTTTTTATTAAAGCCGGATGGCATAGTTTTTCCCTAATTCACTCTGGTTTATTTGGATTGCTGGCTACTGGAAACAATACTCGTTGGCTTGCAAAAAATTAATCGCAATGATAACAATTCTCATTTTTGAAATCAATTGTACGTAGCGCATTAATCTATTGATATAAAAATAAAAAACCTGCTC
>CAKZJM010000004.1 GCA_936943315.1 uncultured Methylophilus sp.
TCCCCCACCGAAAAAAGCCCGCCTGCCACTGAGACCGGATAGTACAAGGTCGCACCTTTGCCAATCCGCCAGTTATCAATATTGCCACCCGTGTAGCTTGGCGGAATCGAGTTGACCATGTCTGCCTCGGCCGGGGCCACGCCCATGGTGCCAAAGTGCGGGCGGATAGGCACGCGTACGTTTTTCAGTACATTCTGGTTTTCTTGAATGGTTTTATGGTCTACCGGAACCCCAGGATAATCAATGATAGGGTGCACAATGCCAAACGGGTCTGTTTGTGGCGTCCAGCGGAAGTTATACACCGCCGTCGCATAGTTTCTTTCCCCCGTCGCGTCTACTTCATAAATGGTGATGACTTCGCGTTTCTTTGGCTCTTCCACGGTGTCGCCATAGTGGAAACCCCACCAGGCGGCGGCGTTACTGCCAAAAGCCTTGCCTTTATACAAGGGGTTGGCACTCGCGCGCGGTGTGACATCCACAATACGCACCTCCAGAATATCGCCAGGCTCTGCGCCTTTCACTGCAATCGGCCCGGTGCAGATATGCACACCCAACCCACCGCCTGCGCCAACCTTGGCGTTCATCGCACCAATGCCGCGGCGATCCACGCCTTTGCGCTTGCTGTCCCAGTAAAATACACTCTCCGCGCCAGGGTCACCGCGCACCATACGCTCAGCATCGTCATTCGCGTGATGGGTCAGTGTTTCCAGCGTGACATAGTCACCTGACTCCACCTCGATCAATGGTTTGAGTGACTTGCTAAAAAAGCCCCAATGCACCGTTTTGTCATTGGCGGGCACATAGTAATGGCTGGCACGGCCTGTGCCGACTTTGGCACTTTGTGCAAACGCGCTGGGTGACATGGTGATGCCCAGCGTCCCTAGCGCAGCTGCCGTGGCGCCACCTACAGCAAAAGCATCTTTCAGGAATGATCTTCTTGCCTCATGAAACTCTTCTTTGACCAGCGCCTCCTTTTCCGGGGGCACGCCATGATTGCAACCTGGACTACAAGTATGTTCGGACATATTGAAAGACTCCACCGTGTTAAAAATGCGCCATGAGCAGGCCACGACCGCTTGGGGGCTGTAGCCGGTCTGCTCAAGGACAAGAGTTGGCAGCGGCGTATGACTGACGAATATGTGCATGCAGCCCATTGTGATCCGCAGGAGAAGGGTCACATATTGGGTCCCGCGATGGCCGCGGGCCTGAATATTCAGGCTGGTGACAGCGCGAGTGAGATTGATGGTTCGCTTGTGGTCTCGCCATCACTGCATGGCAGACTGCCAAGCTTGTTTGATGGCTTTATCGTCGCACCTAAGGCATTGTTTTTTAATACGTTAAACAACGTAGCTAAGTGAGAATAAGCGCTTGGGCTTTAAGCTTTCGAGGCATTTGGGCGAAGCGTCAAAATGCTGGCCAGGAGGCCTCAGGCTGGAGTGATTGTTGAGTGTTTGTACACCGCGAAAGTATATATTTATTACAAATCTTGTTACTATCGTTAAACCTACAAAAATGCCAAGGGCTGTCCATGAAATTTGTTTTGTATACAAGCGTCTTGAATCAAGAGCAATACGACGTATTGGCCGTGCCGGATATTGTTAAAACTGCCCGTACACAAAACAATATTCATGGCATTACGGGTGTCCTGCTATTTGATGGCTTGAATTTCACGCAATATTTTGAAGGGTCTGAAGAGGCCGTCGATACCTTACTGGCAAATATTCTGCGCGACAATCGGCATAAAAACATCATTATTGTCCTCACTGGCCAGCAGGAAAAGCGGCTCTACAATGATTGGGGCATGGGCTACATTGATATCAGTGATAACCAGGTTGATATTGACGGTTGTATTGCAGCGGCTGACTTTTCTGTGGATTCGTTTAAACGGAAAATTAGCCGCCTTGATGTTGAATAATTTCTAAGTCCACTCTGCGGCTGGGCTTAAAATGTTCTGGTCAAAATCATTTTTATCAATCGAGAGTCAACGCGTCTCAATTTGCGTATAGCGAAGATGGTTGGTTTAAGCATCATAAAACGCAAGTTCTGCAGCGGTTAAATCAATAGCAAGATGCTATAAACCTTATTCCCCTCTATATCTGCACCTGAGAGGGGAAAGTCTTAATCAATTTCAAAACTGGTTATCCCTGGAAAATACCTTTAAAAACATGATCGGGCTTGGTGCTCGCTGCATTGACCGACGTTAATCCCTGGCCGTGATTAGATATCTTGAATTAAAGTCTTCTTGTGATGATTGCAAAGAACACCTATAGTCCCAGTCCTCTTACTTCACTCAAATAAGGAAGCAACATGAGAAAACTATTAGTGACGATTCAAGTGGAGTTAGATATTCCTGACACTTGGGAGTTGGTCGAGCACCCAGACCAAGTGCAAGCCATCAAAATGGACGATGGGCAATACATGCACATGAGTTTCTTGCCGATGATGACCAGGGATTTCGCTGAGAATGCCGAGTGGTCTAGCGAATGCTCTGAAGCGTTTACCGAGAAAGTGTTAGATATGGTTGCGGACGAAGAAGTCTACATGAAGCTCGACACACACTAGACCGCGCGCGATTAAAATGATGTGAATATTGGCGGAGAAGGGGGGATTCGAACCCCCGATACGCTTTCACGTATGCCTGATTTCGAGTCAGGTACATTCAACCAGCTCTGCCACTTCTCCTGAGTCTAGGCTTGAGTGATTTCAAGCTTGGACAAGGGCGCTAGTCTACACTGCGATGGCCATGCCATTCAACAAAAATATAGCCTTGACAGCGTTATTGAAGCGGTAGCCTGATTTCAACCACCAGGCCTGTCGCAGGTTGGGGTTTGTTGCTTAAAGACAATTTTCCGCCATGTTTTTCAACAATCATGCGCGCGATTGAAAGCCCGAGCCCGGTGCCGCCTGTCTGGCGCGAACGTGAGTCTTCTACCCTGCGGAAAGGCTCAAGTACGCTATCCAGCTCTTGCTGAGGGATACCAGGGCCATCGTCTGAGATGATGCAAATGACGAGTTTTCCCTCAGTATACAAAGAGAGTTTGGGTGTTTTGGCGTATGCGATGGCGTTGTTGAGTAAATTGGTTAGGCAGCGCGTGAGCAGGTGGGCCGAGCCTAAAATGGTGATGGATTGTGTGGGTAATTTGGTTTCAATCAGATGGCCCGCTTCTTCAAAGTCATCCCATACTGCGGTTGCCAGAGCTGTCAGGTCTACTTTGCTTTTATGGATGTTTTCACCACAAAGCCGGGCAAAATCCAGCCCTTCGCGCACCATCTCCTGTGTGGCGGTCAGGTCTTTGATCAGGCTCTGCTTAAGCTCTTGGTCTTTGACTTTCTCCAGCCTTAAACGTAAACGGGTGAGCGGTGTTTGCAGATCATGTGCAATGGCACCGAGGATAAACCCGCGCTCCTGGATGTGCTTGAGAATACTAAGCTGCATTTCGTTAAAGGCTTTGGCCGCATGGCGCACTTCGGTCGAGCCTTCGTTTTCTGGGAGAGGCGGGTGCTCAATATTTTGGGCCAGTTGCAAGGCGGCATTCGCCAGCTTGCGCAAAGGCTGGGTGGATACGGAAGCCACTGCCCAAATGATGCTGATGAGGCCCAATAGTGCCAGGAGAATGGCGAGGGGATTGCGCTCATGCGGCGGACCGGCTGGCGGGCGATGGCCGCCATAATGCAATTCAATCAGCACGGGTGTGTTGTCTTGCAGATGTGTATAAATCGCCAGGCAATGCCCATGCATGAGAGGCGGAGGGCCACCAAACATTGAAGGCGGTGGCCGTGGGCCGCGGCGCGGGGCACAACGGCCGGGTTGAGAGAGGCCGATGAAATCAGCCACTTCAGGCACTAACAGGTTGTTAAGGTTGGCCAGCTCGGCGGGCAAGACGGGGGCCTCCTGTGGCGGCGCTACACCGATGGTGACATGACTGCCCATGCGCTTGAACACATCTTGTATTTCAGAGCGTTTTTCCGGCACGGTGGCTTCTAAAATGCGGATCATGCTCTCAATGCGGTCAAACGCAAACTGGTCACGCAGGCGGGTTTCGTTTTCGCGTGAGTCGCGTTGCCCCAGCATGCCAACCACGGTTGCCGTGACCAGAATACCAATGATGGTGATCAGGAAAATACGGACCGACATGGCGCCTAATAGCTTTTTAATCATCACTCAGGGTTCTTTTATTTAAGGTAACGGACATCCGCAGTGAGTAGATAGCCTTCGTTACGTAGGGTTTTAATCATAGAAGGATTCTTACTATCTACTTCAAGTTTATGTCTTAACCTGCTGATTTGTAAATCAATTGATCTATCAAACGGGCCTGCTTCACGGCCATGCATTTCTTCCATCAACTGGTCGCGGCTTAAGGTACGGTTGGCATGCAGTAACATGAAACGCAAAAATTTAAACTCGGCGTTGGAGAGCGGAATGCTGGTATTACTCTGATCTATCAGGGTACGGTTATGAATGTCGAGCTTCCATTCGTTAAACTCAATAAAGCGCAAAATGCCATTGTCGGCCGCTTCTTCGGGCGCGTTTTTTCCGGCGTGATATTCGGATTGCATGCGTGAGCGGCGGATAACACTACGGATGCGCGACAAGAGTTCCAATGGCTCGAAAGGTTTGGCCACATAATCATCTGCGCCGGTTTCCAGCCCCATAATGGTATCCAGCGAGCTGGTGCGTGCCGTGAGCATGATAATGGGGAGTAGACGGTATTTCTCTGATTCGCGTAGCTCGCGGCACAGCTCGATGCCATTACGTTGAGGCATATTGATATCAAGAATAATCACGTCTGGCACCTGTAGCTGCAAGGCTTGCCACATTTGCGCGTGGTTGGCTGCCTGGTGTGTGATCAGCTGGTTGTCTTGCAAAAAATCACACAAGAGGTCACGAATCGCATCGTCGTCATCCACTACCAGTACGTGTGTCTCAGGGTGGCCGTCATTCATAAAAAATCTCTGGCTTTAAATTGAGTATTTGAGCACAAAAACCGGCCATTGTGGCCGGTTGCCTCCATCAAACCGATCTCGGTTTATTCGTGATGCGGTTTGCCATGATGAGGATGCTGCGGAAACGCATTTTCATCAAAGGCTTTTTTCTGCGCATCATTCAGTTGTGCATAGAAGGTGCGGACGGCCTTGGCACGTTCAGCCTGGCGGGCGTCACGTTCTTTATCCCAGGCTTCCATTTTGTCCAGGCGTTGCAGTGTGTTGAGTTTATTCAACTCTGCCACATCAGGATGCTCCACTTTTTCTTGTGGTTTGATCTGTGCCTGGTAGTTTTTCCAGGCCGCTTCTTGCGTGCTGCTTAATTGCAGAATTGTGTGCAGTTTATCCTGGTGCTTTTCGAAATGCTCCAGACGGTGTTCTTGCCAGTTGGCATGATCAACCTTGCCATGGCCACAATCTTGGCCGCGCTCTGCAAAAGCAGTGCCGCACACTAATACCAGAAGTCCTGCGAATGCCAGTTTTTTCAGTTTCATGATGGTTCCTTTCAGTCTTCATTGCATGATTGCAATGTTGACATTAAAACACCCGAATGTATCGGGTGTTTGTCTGGTCATGCTGGCTGTGTAACGGAATGTATCGCTAGCCTGATATGAAAACTACTCGCTGGCCGCGTGATTACATAATGCCCTGGCTGGCCAGGTAATCTTCATAGTTACCGGTAAAGTCAACGATGCCGTCGGCCTTGATTTCGATAATCCGTGTGGCGATGGAGCTCACAAATTCACGGTCATGGCTCACAAAAAACAAGGTGCCTTTGTATTTATCCAGCGCCGTATTCAATGCCTCGATTGACTCCATATCCATATGGTTTGTCGGTTCGTCCATCAGCAGCACGTTGGTTTTGGCCAGCATGAGTTTGCCATAAAGCATGCGGCCTTTTTCTCCGCCAGAGAGCACCTTGACTGATTTTTTTGTGGCTTCGGTCGGAAACAGCAAACGGCCAAGCATGCTGCGCACAGTGTTGTCATCATCGCCTGGCTGGCGCTGCGCGGTCATCCATTCAAACAGGTCTTCACCTTTTTCAAATTCGTATTCGTGGTCTTGCGCAAAATAGCCTAGTTTGGCTTTTTCTGCCCATTTCACTTCACCGTGGTTGGGGGTTAAGTCCCCGGCAAGGCAACGTAGGAAGGTGGTTTTACCGATCCCGTTTTCACCAATGATGGCTACTTTCTCACCGGCCTCAAAAATAATTTCAACATCGTTAAACAAGGGTTTATCAAAGCCGTGGCTCAGTTTTTTGAGCTCTACGGCATTGCG
>CAKZJM010000005.1 GCA_936943315.1 uncultured Methylophilus sp.
GACGATACGCTGGCCGAGTTTTTACTCAAGCAGTTTAATTTGCCGCCATTGGCGCTTTACCGCGTCAATGGACCGGTGAACCTGGGACGCCTGATCCAGTTGCCGGATATGGCCAAAGGCGACCACCTCAAGTTTGTGCCTTTCCAGCCGCATTGGCCGCAGCATATCAAGAAGAATATTTCTTTGCTGGCGCAAATGCGCGAAAAAGACCTGCTCATACATCAGCCTTATGAAAGTTTTGAGGTGGTGATCCAGTTGCTTGAAGAAGCAGTGAAAGACGAGCACGTGCTGGCAATTCGCATGACCATTTACCGCACCGGCGCCGATCCTCGCATGTTGCGCTTGCTGCAAGAAGCGGTGCGCCGAGGCAAAGAAGTGCTAGTGGTGGTAGAGCTGAAAGCGCGCTTTGACGAAGAAGCCAATATTAACTGGGCTGAAGCGCTGGAGTCAGTCGGTGCGCAGGTGGTGTATGGCGTGGTGGGTTTGAAAACGCATGCCAAAATGCTATTGATCATGCGCCGTGAAGGCAAAGTCATCCACCGCTATGGCCACCTCTCTACAGGTAACTACAATCCCAAAACCACACGCATGTATACCGACTGGAGCATGCTGACGGCGGATGCCAATTTAACGCGTGAAATGGAGGCGGTGTTCCGCCACCTGACCAGCGAGCTACCTATTCCGGCCATGAAGCATTTACTGGTCGCCCCCTTTACCTTGCAAAGCAGCATGATCAAGCAGCTGGTGAAGGCGCAACGGATTGCCAAACTGGGCAAGCCGGCCAGGGTCATTGCCAAAATGAATGCCCTGACCGATGTGCCATTGGTTGCCGCGTTGATGAAAGCGGCCGCAGCCGGGGTCGAGATCGACTTGATTATTCGCGGTGCCTGCATTCTGCCGGTTGATTCGCCTGCCGTCAAAGGGCGCATCCGCGTGCGGTCGATTGTCGGGCGCTTGCTCGAGCATTCCCGCGTGTTCTATTTTGAGCTGGATGGTCAGGTACAGATGTGGCTATCAAGCGCGGACTGGATGAGCCGCAACATGATGCGCCGCGTAGAACTGGCCTGGCCGATTAAAGATGCGGCCATGCAGCATAGGATTTATCAGGAAAGCCTGCAACTCTACCTGCAAGATAACAAAGATGCCTGGCAGTTATCCGACAACGGTCAATATGTGCCAGTGGCCCAGCAAGCGGCTGATGCAGAGCCGCTTGCTTGCCAGAACGTATTGTTGAAGCAATATCACTCCATGTAAGCACTGATATGGCCGTCAGAAACCTAATTTTATGGCGTCATGCCGAAGCTGAGGACCTATTGCACGGCGCCTCGGATCTTGAGCGGGCGCTCACCAAAAAAGGCCACAAGCAGGCCAAGCAAATGGCTGGCTGGCTCAAAAAATACCTGCCAAAGCAGACCTATGTATTGGTAAGCCCGGCGGTACGCACGCGTGAAACTGTCGCTTACTGGGGAGATGACTGGCAGGAAGATAGCCGTCTGGCGCCCGAACGACCTTTGCAGCCTTTGCTGCAATTGCTCGCGCAAAGCCCATTTGAGTCTGTGATGCTGGTGGGGCACCAGCCCTGGATAGGCGAGTTAGCCGCTCACGGGCTTGGCATGTCTGATGGGCAGATCAGTATCAAGAAGGGCGCTGTCTGGTGGTTGCGTCTGCCAAAATCAGGGCTGCCCTACAAATTATATAGTGTGCAAAGCCCTGAATTGATCGACTAGCCGCCGCACCGGCCAGCCTGTTTCAAGCTTGGCCGGGTGGGCTTGGTGATTACTTTTTGGGTCTGCCGGTTTTAATGACAGGGACAGAGGCTAACGCGGCTTTTAAGGCTGCGTCATCCATGGCCGCCAGCAATTTCAGGCCTGCTCGCAATAGCTCGCTTTTCTTGGCGGGCTGGCCTGCCACTTCCAGCCGTTTTTTCAAGGTGGCAATTTGCGCATACTCTTCTTTAGGCATGGTGAAACTGTCACGTTCCATTTTAACCTTGCTGACTTTGGGTTTGTCTTTTTCTGCGGTAACGGTGGTTTTGTTCACTACTTTGATCGCCGGTTTGCTGGTAGCTGGCTTAGCAGCCGGGGCTTTAGCGATGGTGGTTTTAGCCGCAACCGGTGTTTTTGCAGCCACTTTGACGGCTGGTTTTTTGGCAACAGGTGGTTTGCTGGCCACAGGTTTTGCGGTCGCGGGTTTGGCCGCAGCAGGTTTGGCAGGGCTGGTCGTTTTGGCTGCATTTGCAGGTTTATTCGGCGTCAACGGTTTGGCGTCTGGTTTACTGGCCATTTGGCTCTCCTGAGTTGGTGTTGTGAAAACAGTTTATACCGTTTTTTAGACACGTCAATTGTCATAAAAATTTCATATTCTTATGGTGTCATAGAGGTTGTTTTTCATGACAAAATTCAACACCTTCAATCGGGGAGTATGAGATGCGCAGGGTATTGGTGGCAAATACCAAAGGAGGCTGCGGCAAAACCACCCTGGCCACTAATCTTGCTGGTTACCTGGCGCAATTGGGTCACAAAATCGTGTTAGAAGACATTGACCGCCAGCAATCCTCGGCGGGCTGGCTGGCGCGACGCCCAGCGCATGTTGCCCCGGTGTTTAACGCCGACGATCTGGGAAAATCTGCGCTGCAAAAGGCTGACTGGGTGATCACTGACGCGCCGGGGGGGTTGCGGGACAAAAAAATATCAGATGCGGTGACCGAGGCTGATCTGGTGCTTGTGCCCGTTGCACCGTCTGCGTTTGATATTGGTGCCACCCAAGACTTTTTAGAGTTGCTGGCCGAAGAAAAAGCCGTGCGCAAACATAAAACCTTTGTGGGTCTTGTTGGCATGCGCGTCATGCCGCGTACGCGATCAGCCGAGCGCCTGCTGGCATTTATGGATGAATCAGGCTTCGCCGTGCTGTCCATGTTGCGCTCTTCACAAATTTATGTGACCGCCGCCGAAGAAGGCCTCAGTATTTTTGAATTGTCGAATACCTTAAAAGAGGTCGACATTGCACAGTGGAATCCGGTGACAGACTGGATTCTGCAAAACAGTTAAATGAAGCCTGTGTGACAGGCAATACAGCAGCAATAAAGGGAGTCCTATGAAAGACAAGGTAAATCCAGAATACCTGGAAAAAGTAAAACAATTGAGCTCGGATGAAGCTGAGCGTATTTTGTCACGCATGGGTGGCAAGCTGCCCAAGCGCTTTATCAAGGAAAAGCTGACTCAGGAAGAGGCATTGGCTTTGCAACTGGAGATTGAGGACGAGCAATTACAGGAATGGCGTGAGAAGATGGACAAATTGCGCGAAGAAGACGAGAAGCGTGAAAAGAAGAAAAAAGACTAGTGCAGATTAAAAAACACGGGCCATTGGCCCGTGTTTGTTTTTAGGTGAGCTGTAACTCAAATTGCCAGCCGAGTTTTTGCCAAAGCAGGCATTCTTCTTCCAGCAGGTAATGCGTTTGCGGATGCTGGCTCGCCCATTGCGATGAAAGCGCCAGCGTAAACTGCTGTTTATGGCGCTCCAGCTGCAAATGTTTCAAGGCTGGCATGCGGCGCGAATGGCAGAAAATCACCGCCAGACGTAACGCCATCAATTGACACACCAGATCCTGGTTGTCGAAATCGGCTGGCAACTTGCGCAATTTACCCTGGTGACCCAGCACCAGCAGGCTGATGGTGTGCAATTCACTTTGGGCAAAGCCCATTAATTCCGTGTTATCCAGAATATAGGCGCCATGTTTGTTGCAGTCGGTGTGCGAAATCGCCCAGCCGATTTCATGGCAGAGGGCAGCCCAGTGCAAAAGCGGCTTTTGCGTATCACTGGCCTGCATGGCATCATAAAAATAGAGTGCGGCTTTGCTCACATTGTTGGCGTGCTCCATTTCTACGCCAAACTGTTTGCATAGCCTGGCAATCGACACTGTGCGCAAATCCTCTGTGGCATGGTCGCTGCTCAGCATGTCATACAGCACCCCATGACGCAGGGCACCATTGGCCACCATTAAAGTGTCGATCTGCAAGGTATCAAACACGGCGGTGAGGATAGACAGCCCGCCACCAATCACCGCGCGCCTGTCATCCTTGAGGCCTTCCATATTGAGGCGGTCAGGCGTTTTGGCCTTGATCAGCGTCTGCTTGAGCCACTCAAGTTGCCCGCGTTCTATGCGGTCGGTGGCAAAGCCTGCACCGGCGAGTACATCGGCCACTGCACCCACGGTGCCAGAGGCGCCATAAGCCACCTCAGAGCGACCAACATAGCGGCTGGCGATCATATCAATAATCGACTCAGCGGCGATCTCTGCCCGCTCAAAATTGCGCTCGCTGAATTGGCCATCGGCAAAATATTTTTGCGACCAGCCAACGGAGCCAAGGCGCAAGGATTCAGTGACATTGGCCTTGAAGTGCTGGCCGAGGATAAATTCGGTAGAGCGCCCGCCGATATCGACCACCAGACGTTTTTCGTCCGACTGCGGCAACATGCGGCTCACACCCTGGTAAATCAGGCGCGCTTCTTCAACGCCGGAAATAATCTCTATCGGATAGCCCAGGACTTTCTGCGCCTGCCGGATAAACTCTTCGCTATTGGTCGCTTCACGCAAGGTTTGGGTGGCCACGGCGCGGACATGCTGAGCCGGGAAGCCTTTCAGGCGCTCGCCAAAACGCGCCAGACATTTCAGGCCACGTTCAAAGCCCTGCGGTTTCAGGTTGCGGTCTTCGTCGAGGTCACCGCCTTGCCGCACGGCCTCTTTAAGGTAATCGACCCTGAGAATCTGGCCATCGACGACACGCCCGATTTCCAGGCGAAAACTATTGGAACCCAAATCGACAGCAGCGAGTTGAGTGTCTTGTGTAATTTTTAGCATGCGTTAATACGAGATGGGTTACTTAAGGTAACGGTTAATGGCCTTGGGGTATTCAGGAAAATAGCGTTCAATCACGCTTAAATCAAAACTTCTTAAAATGCTGGTATTGGATTCGCGGTCGAGCAGAAACTGAAATGAGGCCGAGACCAGCTCTGCAACATTGTGGGAACCAAGCAGCCCACCAGCATAATCAGGCTTGACGCTGACCTGGTGCGTGGTAATGTGCGAGCCGTGCACGGTGACAGAAAATGAATTAGGACTGGTTTCAGTCACTTCAATTGTTGCCATGCTTGCCTCCCCAGACATTTCTGCAAACAGTATAAATTGTTATGTTGGCAGAGGCCAGTGAAACTAATATGAAATTGAAACCCCTGGTTGTCAGGAATTTCATCAAACCGTCATCTGATGAAAATAACATCAGAAAAACCGAAGATACAGCAAGATGCACCGCTTACTTTCCCTCATTTTTTTGCTCTGGCTTCCCCAGATTTCCCATGCCGCCCGCCCGCTGGTCACGGACGACGCACGCCTGACCAATGCCCACAGCTGCCAGCTAGAAAGCTGGATGCGCAGCTATCAGGGCGGTCAAGAATTGTGGGCCTTACCCGCGTGCAACCTGGGTGAGAATTTTGAAATCACGCTGGGCGGCGGCACCTACCATAACCGCGATGACAACTACCACACCGAAGACTGGATAGCGCAATTCAAAACTTTGTTCAAACCCCTGGAAACCAACGGTTGGGGAGTAGGCTTTGCCGTAGGCCGCGTCATGCACCCGGATATCCAGGCCGGGCCTAACCAGCTGGGTAACACTTATTTCTACATCCCGGTCTCGTTTTCCATGAGAGACGATGATGTGATTGTGCATGTGAACATGGGTATGTTGCGTGACCGGCAAGAAGACCGCAACAAGCTGAATATGGGCTTGGGTTCTGAATTCAAATTGGCGGGGCGCTTTAAAGGCGTGGCTGAGGTGTTTGGCGATCATACGCAAAATCCTTTTTATCAAGTGGGATTGCGTTATTCGGTGCTGCCGGAGGTGTTTCAGATTGATGGCACGGTGGGGCAGCAGGTGAATGGGAATAGCCAGACGCAGTGGTTGTCGATTGGAGTGAGGTGGACACCATAGGGTTAGCTGGGGTTTCGCAGAGCATGCTCTGCGCCTGGGGAATGGGTGGTTTGCAGAACCGGTTGGCTAAGCAATAAATTGTCATTCCGGCGTAGGCCGGAATCCAGGCAACATTAATGCTTAGCTCTGTGACAAGTAAAAAGTTGTCGTGTGAGCATGCGTGGTCACTCGGAGTGGTGGTTGTTTTATGGCGTGTTCTGTTTCGCCCCTCGGCGAGTTACTTTTC
>CAKZJM010000006.1 GCA_936943315.1 uncultured Methylophilus sp.
TTTAATTGAGAACATCGTGTGGAGAAAAAAAGGTAGCATATTGATATTCTCATGGGCGTAAAGATGAGATGTTTAAACATGTTTTGTGATGGGAAAAAGGCATAAGGTAGAGGAAATAAGAGGGAAATTTCCACAAAATGAATATAACATTGACAAATTCTCTCTAAAGGAAAATTAGGTTAGCTTGATTCTTGCATATAGGCACTCCAATAATAAGATTGTTAGAAAATAAACCTCAAGTCTAGCGTCATAATCTTGGCCATGGTGCAAAAAGTAAGATTAAGTTCGCATGAAAATTATCACCATCACACAACATTGTATAGCATAGAAGGCCAAATATATATTTTGAATAACCACAATTGTGATCGTGGATAGAAAGAGAATAGAACAACATCACACTTTTTAAGGGGAGGCATCAATTTCATGTTCAAAAGATAATCGTGAGTACATGTGTGTTATGTGTATGGAGCCAACATAAGATTGTCATTGCAACATTTGTGCTAAGTGAAACTTACTTCAATGAGATTCAAGATTGCAATTGCAGTCTCGCGTTAATCATAAATAGATTTTATCACGCGACAGCTCAGGTTTACGTCACGATTACCAACATAAATGCACGGAAAGATGATGACACTTAGTAGTTTGGGGTATTGTTCATGGCACCAAGGGGATGACATTATTAATCATGACCTATGATTGATCATAACCACTCGTCCAAATCAAGTACAAAACTTTTGTGCTAATTATAGTCCATTGTATAATTTGATATTCACAGCCCATCTGGTGCAAAGTCGGGAGAAAGCCATCCCAAAAATATATCGCGCGATTATTTGTATATTCGGCGCTATTACGCATTATTGGGGGGGTTTCCTCTTTTAGGATTCAGGACGAGTCGTGACACTTTTGGACAAGAGGAGACGGTCATGCGAACGGTCAACGACGAAGCTTTAGAAGAAGAAGAAGAATTAGAGGTTAGTGTAGCCGAGAGTAGGCGTCTCTGTGCTCGGACACTGTTTGTGATGGCGATGAGATCGGATATTATGAAGAAGACGTAGCCGAACGATTCGCCGAACGCCGACACGAAGCTCATCCGGGTCGCGAGGTGGGTGTCCAAGAATCCGATGCGCGCCAGCCACAAGAGGTGGTCGAAGAAGAAGTAGACCATCTCGCCTGGTGTGAACAGCGCATCACTGAACTGGGTGGCCGCAAAAGCCTGCTGAATCCGCTCTGGTATGGCGCCAGTTTTGGCCTGGGCCTGACAGCAGGCGTGTTGGGTGAGAAATGGAATCTGGGCTTTCTGGCTGAAACCGAGCATCAGGTTTCGGCGCACCTCAACAGCCATTTGCAAGAACTGCCTGCCGCTGACAATGCCTCACGTGCGATTGTCGCCCAGATGAAAACCGACGAAGAACAACACGCCCAGACCGCTGAACAACTCGGTGCCAGTTTGCCTGCCCCGGTAAAACTGGCCATGCGTCTGGCATCCAAAGTGATGACACGTACCGCGTATCACTTGTAAGATTTGAAGTAACCTAGAGTCAACCATGCAAAAATTTAGTGACAACCTTCTGATGCTGGACAGTGCCGATCATGTGAAACGCATTGAACTGTATGATGAGAAAGATCAGCCCGCCGGTGTGATTGAAAACAAACCAGGCACCCAAGGCTCGATCAAGGTTTACCATCATTTATTTAAAATGTTTGGTGAAATCAATACCGATGCCGCTGTAGAAGGGTTAGCCTTATATGCCGAGCATACTGAGGATGCTGAAGACCATCCTGGCAAGCACCCGAATATTGACCGTCTACTGACGGTGCTCGATAAAGAACAAACACTGTCGATGAAAGTCGTGACTGAATAATCGTCACTACACCATGAAAAAGCCTCCACGAATGGAGGCTTTTTTATTGCTGGGTGCCAAGACTCCAGCCAAGTGAATACAGCTGCGAATACTTATGCCTGACTTACATGTTGCGCAATCGGCGGATGGTAAATAAACTCCAGCAGATGCCCTACACTGTCCAGGCAGTAAAATCCGCGTGAGCCATCACGGTGACTTTTAGGCGCTTCAGTGATGCGTACCTGATTTGCCAGCATATGCACATGCCAGTCATCGACAGCTTGCGCATCGGTGAGCACAAAGCCGATATGATCCAGGCGTTGCAATGGATCTGCTGCGTAATTCACGCGATGCAAGGCAAACACATCGCCATGATTGGTGAGGTACACATTATCCGGGTCGGGCTGCCACTCAATCTGCATCCCGACAATACGCGTATAAAAGTCCACCGCCGACTCAAGCTCTTTGATAAACAGCGCCACATGGCGGATGCCTATCATGCCCTTGGGAACACTCATGCCCTGCCTCGCTTATTCAAAATTTGGCGCTTTGATTTCAAAGCCATGTGTGATTTCGCACGCCTTTTGCAGCATGATGCTGGCGGAGCAGTATTTCTCGGCAGACAATTTCACCGCACGTTCTACCTGGGATTCATTCAAGCCTTCACCCGTCACCACAAAGTGCACATGAATCTTGGTAAACACCTTGGGGACCGTGTCCGCGCGCTCGGCCTGAATCTCAACCACGCAGTCAACGATCGGCTGACGTGCTTTCTTGAGAATAGTGACCACATCAAACGAGGTACATGCCCCCATGCCTATCAGCAGCATTTCCATCGGGCGCATACCGATATTACGCCCACCATTCTCAGGTGCGCCATCTAACACCACCGCATGGCCAGTTTCCGACTCACCGACAAAACTGACACCATCTATCCATTTCACCTGGACTTGCATTCTGACTTTCCAATCATTGAATCAATTCATCATTTATGTGGGGGCAGCGCATTGCGTATGCAAGTCAGCACCATCACCCCCCCGCCAAGATGAAAAGAATTATGTTTACTTGACGCCCAGCAACTCAACATCAAATACCAACGCGGCATTCGGCGGAATCACGCCCCCTGCACCACGCGCACCATAGCCAAGGTCTGATGGAATAATCAGCGTACGCTTACCGCCCACTTTCATGCCCTGCACGCCTTCATCCCAGCCCTGAATGACCTGACCACCGCCCAAAAAGAAATTAAAGGGCGACTTGCGGTCTAGGCTGCTATCAAACTTCTGGCCCTTGTGGTCTTCTTTGTTGGCGTCATACAACCAGCCGGTGTAGTGCACGGTGACGTTAAAGCCGATTTCAGCCTCGCGCCCATCACCCACCACCGTATCAATCTTTTGTAACTCAGTCACATTGGCAGACATTTGCGTAGCTTCCTTGTTTTTTGAAGAATTGGATTGCGCTTGGCAACCGGTGATAGTCAGCAGCATGAGCATGCTGAGACCGATGAATTTGATTCCAGATTTCACTATATTCACTCCCACAAAACGACGGTTATTTTACGCGCTTTTAATGACAAATACTCACTTAGCGGCCTTCAATCAACTGTTTCAACAAGGCATCCTGCACCCCCCGCACGGCACTGGCCCGCGGATGATTCGCGATGACCACCAGCACATAACGCTTGCCGGATAGATCCTGCACATATCCGGCCAGGCTGCTCACCCCCTCCAATGACCCCGTTTTCAGGTAAGCCATGCCTTTGCTTTGCCCGTCTGCCAGTCGCTTCTTGGTCGTACCATCCAAGCCTAATATAGGCAATGAGGTACACGTAAGGGTTTGAACATTACACTTCTAGGATAGGAGGCAATTGACGTACCATTAAACTAGGTTATTTCCTTAAAAGTTATTTGTTTTCATTCTACTTTTCACATGTAATT
>CAKZJM010000007.1 GCA_936943315.1 uncultured Methylophilus sp.
ATAACAGCCAGGGCAATTTAGATTTTGATAATAGTGACAACTGGCAGGTTTCGCTGTATCGCCAGATCTCTGGTTTAACCGGTAGCAGTGGTGTCAATACTGCTGGCAGCACCATCACCCGTATTGCATCTGACGGAACGTCTTTAGTGTATACCTACGACAGCACAGCAGGTAGTGCGACCTTGGGTAAGTACGTCAATAAAGATGGTTCTGGCAGTTACGACACCTTAAGCTACAACGGCACTATCAAGGTCTGGACCTGGCAGGATGGCGATAGCCGTATCACTGAGAGCTACAGTACGGCGGAAACCACGATCAGTGGTAGCAGCAAGTGGCGCATCAACAAAGTGACAGATTTGGATGGTAAAAGTCTTACTTACAGTTATAACACGACCAGTGGATTAACAGTCTCTATAGGTCTAATTAAATAAGTACTTAATTATTAATTGTTTTTTTCATAAAATCAGTGGGTTGCCGCACACTTCTATAGTTATTAATAATGAAAAAACAGACGAAAACGGACGATAATTTAGCTCTTTTTAAGCACAATTAGCACAAAATTAGCACGAAATTAACACAAACATTTTGATGCTTTTCGAAGAAATATTCAGAGTGAGTCTGAATTCGAATATCGAATTTTTTAATGGACGATTATCGAAAAATTAGCACATTAATAATAAAGATTCGCAATATATTCAGAAGGGAATGTCATCTTCCGCGAACCAAAATTCACCTGTGTATCTATATACTTTTTTTAATGCGGCTGAAACTTTATTCTTTAGTTGTTCATTAGAGTTGAGTTGAGGCAAATAAGGTTTAATTTCCCAAAAAGAGACTTCTGCATATTTCTCTTTCTTATTCCAACTTACGATAATTTCGTCTTTTGCTAACTGCAGACCATCAATTTTTCTTACTTCATGGTGGATGAGCCATTCAACTTCGGCCCTAAATTCTGGAAGTAATATTTTTGCTCTAGAATAATCAGTCAGAATATCTTTATAGAAAGAATCTATTCCTTCATTAAACCATTTAGTGTTTCCAATGTGTAAGCGATTATAGTCTTTTAAAATTTCTCCAAAAGATTGAGCCGCTACAAATCTAATCCTAGAGCAAGTTTCTTGTTTTTTAATTATGTATTTAGATATGTAATGTTCATCCTTAATTTGTTGCTGAGAAATGTTATCGCCTTCAATGACGAGCCGATACAAGTCCGCATCAATGATTGAAATGAGATTGAACTGGTAAATTGAGGGAGTTTTCTTTCGCGCTGAAAGAGCGCCTATTTCGTATGCTTGTGCTTTCATTAATGATGTGACTGCTTTATGAATATTAGTGTCATTCCGTGGAGCGCCGCTTTTCTTATTCATTTCCTGAAAAGCAAATACCTCATAACTCGGCGTGCTAAGTGCGTCAATCACCCCTAAATTTTCCAAAGCGTCGTGATAAACCTTTGCCATTTTGGCTTTTCCCAAATGATAAAGTATTGATTTGTCATTGCTCCAAGTGTGTAAAGGCCACCAGTCGGCGTTGGGATTATTTAACTCAATTGGTCTAGCAAGTAGGGCCCATATGTCTTGTTCGCTCTTTTTGCAACTAATCAGTAGGGTTGTATATACATTCACTTGCTGAATTTTCGCAACTTTATAAGCCAGAATATCAATTTCTCTTACGTTACCTTCTAAATCGTCTTCATAATATTTGTTGCTAATTACATTCCAGCCCTCGCGGCGCAAAACTTCGCTGACTTTGCTTTCCAATACAAAGCCAGTTTTCCTGATTTCATTCGCATAAATATTAGTCATATTTTATTTTCATGCTGTCTTATCGCTCTACATAAGCTTGAGTTTCTAAAAACTTAATTAGCTACTCAAAGTTTATTTCATCGTCGGTTTGTTCGCTGATGCCAATTTGGCATTTAGAGCATCCTTTTTCTCTTTTAAGCGAATAGGCTGTACAAAGTAAAAATCGAATAAGCCATCAAGTACATCCAATGTCCATTCAGCCTCACCAGGTTCAACTGGTAAAACTTCACCGGATGAAGTTGCTTTTATAGGATGCGCTGCAAAGTTACCTATATTTCTCACTGCGTCTACTGCTTCGGAAAGGTATGTAGGTAGGGTGTTAGAAGAAATTAAAGCATCAATCTCTAGTGCCAAATCTTTCTTTTTTATACCCGCCACATCTCTAATAAGCTGCTGTAAACATCTACGACTCAATGCTGCACTAGCCATTGGGCTATCAGCTAATACTGCTGCAGCTTGGATGTAAGTTGATGCAAAGTCATTCGGCACTGTTTTAGGTAAAGGTGGGCGCAAACTGGTTTTAGGTCGTACAAGCACTCTTGAGAGTTCTTTGCCAGCCTTGCTCAAAAGCAGTTGCAATATAAAACGATTGCAAGCAGGGCAAAGTGATTGTTCGAGAGTCCAATATCCTTCGCCGTCTCTACCCAACTCAATATTCTTTTTTTGATAATGGAAATCTGTACGACAGTGAGGACATTTCATGATTTTTTGTTCAGAGTCGATTGGCGTTAATGCGATTGTAGATGACGTTACAATAAAATCGCAAAATTATTGAAACGGTCTATTTGAAATATTTATACATTTTGTATAGATGAAAATGGTGTTTTCCTGACATAACTAGCTAATAACGGATGATTTTTTTAGCACAAGATTTGGGATCAGGGAAAGAGACGTAAATGCAGTATTTCCTATTAGAATCAGTATGTATTTGAAAACAAAAAAGCCACTCGAATTTGAGTGGCTTTTTTGTTATTAGCACATATTTAGCACAGGGCTTTTGGACTAATTTAGCACAAAGTTACCTAAGTGCTTGATTTATTTGGCTCCTCAACCTGGGCTCGAACCAGGGACCTACGGATTAACAGTCCGGCGCTCTACCGACTGAGCTATTGAGGAATCGGTACGTCGTTTGAAGGCGCTATATTACTGAGGCGGCGCCCCTTGGTCAACTACTTTTTGCGAAATATTTTATATTTTTTTGTGCTTGCGAATGGCCGAAACGAAATGCTTAATTTAGCGTCAATTTAAGGAAAATATTTGTAATGGAGCCCCGGTTTTTTCTTGACAGTGAGCGCTTTGTCAGGGCGCTGGCTTATAATATTGGGGAGGAGAGGGAGATGCGAATCATGATTGGAAAAGTAGCGAGTGTGGAAGGCCAGGTCGAGGTGATTGACACGCGCGGCGAACATCGGCTGCTGGTCGCGGGTGATCTGCTGCGTGAGGGTGACCAGGTGGTGACCGCTTCTGGCAGTTCATTGGCGCTGACCACGACGACAGGCGAGCTAGTGGCGTTGAATGGTCAGCAAACTATTACCCTGACCTCAGAACTGACCAGCCAATACGCTGCGGATGCGAGTGATGATGCGGTTCACCCGTGGTTATTGCAACAGGTGCTGGCCTCGGTGCAGTCTGGCGCCGATGTGCTGGATTTATCCGGTTTGCTTGGAGAAATGCCCGATGCAAACAACTTTGCCGCGTTTGCGGCAACCGTGTTGCAGAGTGATGAGCAGCCTGCCAGCCTGCATATTGAGGATTTGATTCAGGATCACGCTGTGGCGCCATCTTTAGGCGTTGCTGGAGTGCTGGATTTGATGGCTAGCACGGGTTTACCGAGTGAGGTGGCTTTACAGCAAAGCCTGCTCAAGGATTTGATCAAGGATTCGTAGTGAATCAAGGTGGCCGCTAGAAAAGCGGACCAAATAAAAAAAGCGCCAGGGGCGCTTTTTTTATTGGTTGAAAGCTGGCTTAGCTCAGTGCTTTCTCTATGCGGTCCAGCGCTTCACGCAGGTTTTCCATACTGGTTGCAAACGAAATACGGAAGTAGCCTTCGGCACCAAACGCAGAACCAGGCACCACGGCCACATTGTGTTCTTCAAGCAGGTATTCTGCCAGAGCCATGTCTGAAGTCTCTTTGATTTTGCCTGCGTTATGCAGGTTGGCAATGGCTTGGCGTGCATCGGGGAAGGCGTAGAACGCGCCGCCTGCCATCAGGCAGCTAAGGCCTGGCATGGCGTTAAAACGGTCTACAACATATTTGTGACGCTCGCGGAAAGCGGCCACCATCGGCTTGATACAGTCTTGCGAACCACTCAGTGCGGCTTCTGCAGCATATTGTGAAATGGAGGCCGGGTTGCTGGTGGACTGGCTTTGCAGGATTTCCATCGCTTTAATGATGTAAGCAGGGCCTGCGGCATAGCCGATACGCCAGCCGGTCATGGAATAGGCTTTGGAAACGCCGTTCAATACGATGCAGCGGTCTTTGAGGCCGGGAGCAGCATTGAGGATGTTATGGAATTTTTCGCCAGTCAGGTTGACATGCTCGTACATGTCGTCGGTGGCGACCAGTACATGCGGATGTTTCAGCAATACTGCACCCAGTGCTTTTAACTCATCGAGCGTATACACGGCCCCGGTCGGGTTGGAAGGTGAGTTGAACATCACCAGCTTGGTCTTGGCGTTAATAGCCGCTTCCAGTTGGGCTGGCAGTAATTTAAAGCCTTGTTCGATCCCGCACTCGATAATCACCGGTTTGGCTTCGGCCACCATGGCGATATCGGCATAGCTGACCCAGTAAGGGGCGGGCACAATCACTTCATCGCCCGGGTTTAATACGGCCAGGCACAAGTTAAAAATGGTTTGTTTGCCACCGACGCCCACAATCACTTCGTTCAAGGCATAATC
>CAKZJM010000008.1 GCA_936943315.1 uncultured Methylophilus sp.
AACTGATGTGGCAAAGGTCTGCATGCCCAAGGGCACGCACTTGGGTCAAATGATCGTCAGTTGCATTGGCGGCCACACTTGCCAACAAGAGTGCACCGTAAGCGAATACCATTGAGAATACCGATTTCATCCATCACCCCTTCGTTTTTGTTGAATTCAAACTGTATCAAAAGCAGGGATGACATTTAAATAGCTCTTTAAGGCCAATGCCTCAACCAATTAAATGAATGTGTTGTGATGAGGCACATTCTCTATGGGATAGGTGAATGGTTTCAGGCCCAGTTCACTTCCAGGTGACCACTTGCGACAAGTCTCTACGTGTTTTGGCTTTGGGCTCAACTTTACGGTAACCAAAGGCCACCATGTAAGCCAGGCCATATTCTTGCAGGTTCACACCAAACTGCTCGGCCAATAAGGCATCGGTTTCTTTCTGTTTGAATCCTTCAATCGGGCAGGAATCTATGCCACGCATGGCAGCGACCGTCATCATGTTTGCCAGCGGGATATAGCATTGTTTGCTGGCCCAGTCGAACAGTTTGCGTTCGTCAGTGAGGTCGAAGTCAGATTGCTGAAACTGCGTGTAAAAGCCGAGGCGCATGGTGGCAACCTCTTCAGTGTGATGTTGTACTTCACGCATAAACTTGGGTAAATAGGGGCCATCTGGTTTCAGGAAAGGTGATTTCATGGCCAGGCACAACACAAAATGGCTGGCGGTATCCAGCTTGAGTGGTGCGCCCCAGGCGTGCTGCTTCAGGCTTTCGCGCAAGGTTTTGTCCTGCACCACAATAAAGTGCCAGGGCTCAAAACCGAATGAGCTGGGCGAGAGCCGCGCCGCTTCGAGGATCAACTCAAATTCTTCGGCGGGAATCTGTTTGCTGGCATCAAATTCCTTGCAGGCATGGCGGAAATGAAAGGCATCTAAAATGGGCTGTTTTTCTATCATGATATTTCCTTAAAGCAACTCAATCGGCACGAGCTGACCAGTCCTCAAAAACAAAATGGCGGTTTTCACCGGTAAGCCTTCCGCGTGAAACAATTGTGCGTAAGCGGCTAATTGCGGTTTGAAGGTCGCCGCCAATAAAAGCAGGTCATCCGTGGCTGCGACCGGCATGGATTTGTAGTCTACGATCCAGCGCACACCATTGGCAATAAAGGTACGGTCTATGACCTTTTTGCGCTCACTGATTTGCTCAATCGCAAGTTCAGAAGCTGCGTCTGTATGTGGATGCAATACCCAGCGCCCCTGCTCGGATTGCAGGGTGGTGGTGAGTAATGCGGCAACATTGGCGGCGCCCAATGCTGTCTGGGTATCCGCATAGCCTTGCTGTTTAAACCAGCGCTGCATGGCGGGCTGCAGGGTGCGGAATGCGGCGGCTTCATGCGGTTGCCATGCCGCCAGCCCTTGTTCGGCGATGAGTTGCAAATAGAGATGGGCGAGGGTGCCTATATCCGCTTCCAGCCGGGTCGCATTGTCTTCGGCAATGGCCTGGTATCCGGCAGCGACCTCCGGTTGTGCCGCTTGCAGCACGGTGGGCGTACCCACTTCGTTTAAACGGATCAGCTTGGGGATGAACTGGCGGATATCGGCCTCTTGCTGTGCGCTGGGGTAGCGCCGCACAATGTCATGCTCACTGGTAAACCATGCCTGAATGGCCGGCCATAACAGGTGCAGGAAACTGCTTTTACGCGCCTGCGGTTCACCGCTTTTGTCTGGCTTGGCGGCCCCAAGTAAATGCAGTTGCCGTTCGGCGCGGGTAGCTGCCACATACAACACGCGCGCATCTTCATACGCCGCACGCGTTTTATCGAGGTCATTTAAATAATCGTAAGCGTTAACCGTCGTTTGCTTACGTTTGAGTGCCGGGGGCACAAACGGCGCCGCGACCAGTTCGGTATGGCCGTCCTCCATGGGGACCTCTTCCCAGATGACCAGCTTGGCATCATCGGGCGGATTACTGCCATCAAGCCCGGGCAGGATGACAGTATCAAATTCCAGCCCTTTGGATTTGTGTATGGTCATGAATTGCAGGCTGGCATCCGCTTTCGCATCGGGAGCGGCATACAGTTTCTGCACATCTTCTGCCAGGGCTTGCGGGTTGAATTGGCCGTGCTGCTCCAGCGCCGCGATACGGCTAAAGAATGCCTGTACATCCTGCACATCATTTTCATTCCACAGGCAGCTGGCGCCACCCAGCCGTAGCCAGGTGTTGTGCACCCAGCGGCTGACGGAGGTACGGCCACGCCAATGCAGCGCACTGTGCATGACGGCATACACATGCCGGGCGCGTGCCTGGCCGTCGGTACTTAAGCGGGCGAGAATCGCTTCATCGGCCAGCAAGCTCAGCACGCTGCGCTGGCCATCCTGGCCGATCAAGGCATGCATATCGGCCAGTGTCAGCCCGCACCAGGGTGCGCGTAATAGTGCCAGCCAGTGCACGCGGTCAGCACGCTGATGCAGGGCATGCGTCAGTGTGAGTAAATCTTGCACAATCTGACGGTTGGCCAGTTCTTCAATTTCCACCGCCTGGAAACTCAACTCGCTGTGGTTTCTGCGCATTTCGGTTACCAGGGCATGCAAATGCTTGCGTGCCCTGACCAGCACGGCAATGCTCGCCTCCGGTTTCTCGGCGCGTGTCTGCTGGATGATGCGGATAATCTGCTCCGCTTCGAGATGGCGGATATCTGATGAGGAACCTGCAGGTTCCTCATCCTCGTTGCCCACAGGCGTGATCAGTGGATGCACAAATACGCCTGCGCCTGCGGCTTCAGCCCGCGTTGCCACAAAAGGGCGATAGGCGATAGCGCCCTGTTGCGGCGCATCGTGCGCGGGCAGCATGCCCGCAAAAGTCTGATTGATCCACTCGACCACGGCGGGGCATGAGCGGTTATTGCGCCACAATTTCAGCGGTGTCAGTGCAATACCGCCGATGCCATGTACAGCCGCGTTGAGAAACAGGCCCACATTGGCTTTGCGGAAGCGGTAAATCGACTGCATGGGGTCGCCGACTGCAAACAGCGTACGGCCATCGTCGGGTTGCCAGCCACGCGTTAGCGCTTTGAGCAGGTCAATCTGCATTGGGCTGGTATCCTGAAACTCGTCGACCAGTAAATGCTGGATACGGTAATCCAGCCGCATGGCCAGCTCGGTCGCCTCATCTCCTTCTTGCAGAGCCTTCAAGGCACGCTGTGCGATCTCGACAAAGTCGACTTCGTTTTGCGCCTGAAAACACAGCCACAACTGTGCGGCAGCGATATTCAACAGTTGGCTCAAGGCCTGGATCATGCCGTCATCATCGTTGTCCGCTGCGGGTAACAAGCGGATGCGTGCAAGGGCACGCTCGCTCTCACTGTCTTGTGCCAGCCCGTTCAGGATCTCGGTTAAGGCCTCTTTGTAAGGCTTGGCTTCATCGGTGGCCGGTAGACCCATGTTTTTATCCAGCCGCTTGCGCAAGCCGCCACTGCTGGTCAACAGCAAGTCAGCCAGTGCGCGCCAGCCTGGCAAATGCTCTATGGTGGCCGCGAAAGGTGTTTGCCAGTTCAGCAATGCTGACAAGGCATGATCTGCTGGCAACTGTCTGGCCGCGTAACGCCCAATCGGCATCAGCGCCTGTTGCAGGCGGGCGGGTAACGCGGTGAGCGCAGCTTGCAGTTCGCTTTCAATCAGATAAATCAAGGCCGCTTGTGCCTGGCCCTGGTCATTGGCCTGGCTCAGATGCAGCCATTGTTCGCGTTTGGCCAGCATGGACATCAGCAGGCCTTCCAGTCTGGCCTGGTCATTGTCCATATAACGCAATACGCGCCTGACAGGCTCGCCCAGGGACTCTTCATCCATGGTCTGTAGCGCCAGGCTGGCAGCCTCGCTGTAATAGGCCCAGGCATCTTCGGTCACGGCGGGTTGCGTCCCAAAGCGGCTAAGCAAGGGCATTTGCCGCGCCAGGTTGGCACACAGCGAGTCTATGGTGTAAATACGCAGGCGGGCTGGGCTCTCCAGCAAGTGCCATTGCAATTCCGCCGAGCGTTGCAAGGCCCGCTGACCCAATGCAAAGGTGATTTGCTTGTGCGGCGCATCGGGTGGGTGGCCACCGGCGGCCAGCAGCAGGCTATCCAGAATGCGTGCCCGCATTTCTGAAGCCGCTTTATTGGTGAAGGTGATGGCAATGATTTCTTCCGGCGCCTGCACGGTTTGCAGCAATTTGAGAAAGCGCTGGGTCAGTAATTCTGTTTTACCGGCACCGGCTGGCGCTTCGACAATAAAAGATTCAACGTCCAGCGCACGTTGACGGTTGGCTGCATCCAGCGCTAATGCTTGCTGAAAGTCGGTGTCGGGCATATTCATACGCCACCGCCTGTCTGCTGATGCTCAAACTGAAGCTGACGTTCGGGCAAACGCAGTAGGGGCAGCACATCGCAATAACCGAGGTCTTGTTCAGACTCAAACACCACGGCGGCATCCCCCGCTTTGAGCGCCTGTGCCGTGCGTGTGATTTGCGTGCGCCAGTGTGACAGTACAGACGGCCAGTCAGGGAAGCGCTCACGATCAAACAATGTATTTTTTTCGTGGTTAAAAGCTTTAATGCCAGGCACGATATCGTCCTCGGCTGCCACCCCGGCAAATCCACCATCGGTCAGGCGCAGTTTGCCAAAGCAGACGGCTGCAATCTCGGCATCCTGTAGCAAGAACGCGGCGTATACCGGTAATTGTGGCTCGCTGA
>CAKZJM010000009.1 GCA_936943315.1 uncultured Methylophilus sp.
TGATTGCCGATATTAACGAAGCAGAAAGTAAAAATAATTGGGAAATCGAGCTACCTTATGTGATGGGCATTATCGGAACCCGTTCTCTGACTAAAACGATTCCTGGCATTGATGCAATTAAAGCCAAAAACCGGGAGCGTATACACAATGGTATTCCGGCTGTGGTTGCGTTGGAGCAATTACGTGCGGACCGCAACAACAAAGAGGCTGAAGCGACACTGAATGCGCATATGCATGATTTGGGCTTTGGTCTATTACTCAAACGCTACACAACAAATGTTGCACAAGCGACGCCTGATATGATTACGCAGGCCGTCAATGATACTGTGCCTCACGTCAAACCCATGTTTTGGGCATTCCGTATTATGGTCGGACTAGGTTTCCTGATGCTGGCATTATTTGTTTTAGCGATGTTGCGTAGCGTCAAAGGCTGTTTTACCAGTCGGCCATGGTTCTTGAAGTGGGCATTGCTGATGTTACCGGTGCCCTGGATTGCCGCTGAACTGGGCTGGTTTGTGGCAGAATATGGGCGTCAGCCATGGACAATTTATGGCGTGTTACCCACTCATCTTTCTGTTTCTACACTCAGCACCAATAGCTTATATGGCTCCTTAGTCGGATTTGTTGGCTTTTATACTGTGTTGCTGGTTGTTGAGATGTACCTCATGATTAAATTTGCCCGTCAGGGTCCGGGGTCACTTGGCACGGGTCGCTATGATCATGAGCATGCCTAATATTCTTTGCAGGTTTAACACCTGCGTAATAGTCTGATGTTGATAGTTTGTAGCTCTGGCCCAGCAGGGATTGTTTGAACGATTAACTTGGAGAGCTTTATGCTGGATTATGCGACCTTAAAAATTATCTGGTGGTTATTGGTAGGTGTGTTACTGGTGGGTTTTGCCATCATGGATGGTCACGATATGGGCGTAGGCGCACTGCTGCCTTTTGTCGGTAAAAATGACAACGAGCGCCGGGTGGTGATCAATACTGTGGGACCGCACTGGGATGGTA
>CAKZJM010000010.1 GCA_936943315.1 uncultured Methylophilus sp.
ATCAATGACAGGCGGGCCTGTTTGATGTGCACGTCATCCACCAAAAATTTGGTGTCATTGTAATAACTATGCAAGGCACTGGCTAGCTCCTTGAGGTAGTTGGCAATCATGTGCGGCGCGAGTGCCTGGCAGGCATTGCTAATCACTTCAGGATATTGCCCAAGCGTTTGCATCAAGGTGGTTTCCGCCTGGCTTTGCAGCGGAGATAACTCCACATCGGCCAAGCTGCTGACGTCACCGCCCCATTGATTCAGCACACTGCAAATACGCGCATGGGCATACTGAATGTAATATACTGGGTTGTCGTTTGTTTGCGCACGCGCCAGGTCGATATCAAACACCAGTTGTGAGTCCGGGCTGCGGGCGGCGAGGAAGTAGCGCGTGGCGTCACACCCTACTTCTTCAATCAGGTCACGCAGGGTGACATAACTACCGGCGCGTTTGGAGAGTTTGACCTCTTCACCGCCACGCATGACGGTGACCATCTGGTGCAGCACATACTCAGGCCAGCCTTGTGGAATACCGACATTCAGCGCCTGCAAGCCGGCACGCACACGCGTAATGGTGCTGTGGTGATCCGCACCCTGCTCGTTAATCACGCGTTTGAAACCGCGGTTCCATTTTTCGCGGTGGTAAGCCACATCTGGCACAAAGTAGGTATAACCCCCTTCTTTTTTGCGCATGACGCGGTCTTTGTCATCACCAAAATCGGTGGTGCGCAGCCACAATGCGCCGTCCTGTTCGTAGGTATGACCACTGCCAATAAGCGCCTGCACGGTATTTTCCACGTTG
This sequence comes from uncultured Methylophilus sp., assembly GCA_936943315.1. Lineage (GTDB taxonomy): Bacteria > Pseudomonadota > Gammaproteobacteria > Burkholderiales > Methylophilaceae > Methylophilus. The sequence continues at coordinate 793 of CAKZJM010000010.1, forward strand.
CCTTCGCTGTATAGGGCGCTTTCTAGCGAAAACACATCAAATTTGATCTGGAAGGCTTGCAAGTCGAGGTCTTGCTCATGGCGTAAATACGCCACGGCAAATTTACGGATGGATTCGGCATCATGAATGTCACCACTGGCAGTCACTTGCATGTCATCCGCAGTCACCGTTGCTTTGGCCAGGTAAGCCTCGGCGATTTCAGCAATATAATCGCCACGATAACCATCTTCAGGGAAGCGCTCATCGTCAGGGGAAATGCCTTGCGCACGCGCCAGCACTGATTTAGTCAGGTTATCAATCTGGGCGCCGGCATCGTTGTAATAAAACTCACGCGTCACCTGCCAGCCATTGGCAGCCAGCAGTCGGCACAGGCAATCACCTACCGCCGCGCCGCGGCCATGGCCCACATGCAGTGGCCCGGTAGGGTTGGCGGATACAAATTCCACTTGTACTTTTTCGCCTTGACCGGCCTGGTTGCGACCAAAGTCAGGGCCTTTTTGCAGGATCTCGCCCACAATGGCTTGTTTGCTGTCAGTCGACAAGAAAAAGTTAATAAACCCCGCGCCTGCAATTTCCACCTTGTGAATCACTGTGTTAGCAGGCAATCCGTCAATAATGCGTTGAGCGATTGCTCTAGGGTTCTGCTTTAACGGTTTGGCCAGTTGCATGGCAATATTGCTGGCAAAGTCACCATGCTCGGCAGACTTGGGCCGCTCAAGAAGGATATTGAGGCCGGAGGTGTCTTCTACCAAGGGTTGCACCGCTTGCAGAATGAGTTCTGTGATCGTTTGTTTCAAGGTTAAAATGGTGAAGATTAATCAAACCGCCATTTTAACCTAATTAGCCATTTTCACCCATGTGTCCTGATGCACCCGCCCTTCCGGTCGATTCCGCTGCCAATATTGTGCGTGTGGTGCTCGATGTCCCTTTGGACCGCTGGTTCGATTATGTAAATCCGGGCTTAAATATCCAGGTAGGCAATCGGGTGGTGGTGCCTTTTGCCGGCAGGCAGTTGGTCGGGGTGGTCATGGCACTGGCAAGCGAAACCGATGTGCCGGCACACAAGCTCAAAGCCGTGTTGCAGGTGTTTGACGATATCCCGTTTGATGCAGCGACTCTAAAATTGCTGCGGTTTTGTGCTGACTATTACCATTACCCGTTTGGCCAGACCGTGCTGGCGAGTTTGCCGCTCCGCTTGCGCCAGATCAAGCCAGCCGTTTCGCGCAAAATGTGGGTTTACCAGTTGGTAAACACGGTGCCCGAAACCTTTGTAGGCAAGCGTCAGCTGGTCTTGGGCAAGGTGTTAAGCTTGCTGCAGCAGCAAGGAGAATGTAGCGAAGCCATGCTCGGCGAGTTGTCAGGCACCTGGCGTAAAGCCATGCAATCTTTGCTTGATGCCGGATATGTTTCCCGGCGTGAAGTGGTCGCTACCCGCCCCTCGCTACCCTCGTCAGATCAGGCCCCGACCTTGAATGATGAGCAGGCGCACGCGGTAGAGGCCATTTTATCGAGCATGCACCGTTTTCAACCCTGGCTGCTCTTTGGTGTGACCGGTTCCGGCAAAACGGAAGTCTACATCCGGTTATTGCAGGCGGTACTCGCCGAGCCACGCGCGCAGGCGCTGATCATGGTGCCCGAAATCAACCTTACTCCGCAGTTAGAAAGCCGCTTTCGCAGCCGGTTAAGCGAGTTTCCATTAGTGAGCTTGCATAGTCATTTAAGTGAAAGTGAGCGCTTGCAAAATTGGCAAGCCGCGCAGTCTGGGTATGCGCGCATAGTCATTGGCACACGGTTAAGTATTTTTACCCCCATGCCGCATCTCAAGTTGATGATTCTCGATGAAGAGCACGATACCTCCTACAAGCAACAGGATGGCATGCGGTACCACGCGCGTGATGTGGCGCTAGTGCGGGCCAAACAATGCAACATCCCGGTGGTATTAGGCAGCGCGACGCCCTCACTGGAAAGCTGGTATAACGCGATTGGCGACCAAGGCCACGCCAGCCGCGCGGCGAGAAAGCCTAGCTATCGGTTGCTAAGCCTGACCAAACGCGCCGCTGCGCAAGCTCAGCTACCGCGCATCTTTTGTATTGATACCACCCACAGCCCGCCAGAAGCCGGGTTAACGCCGCAGCTAAAACAGGCGATTGAATTACGCCTGCAACGCGGTGAGCAAAGCCTGCTATTTATCAACCGCCGTGGCTATGCGCCAGTGTTGCACTGTTCGGCCTGCCAATGGGTGGCAGATTGCAGGCGCTGTTCAGCCAAAGCCGTATTGCATTTGCGGCAACGTGTGCTGCGCTGTCATCATTGCGGCGACGAGCAGCCTATCCCCGTGCAATGCCCCAGTTGCGGGAATCCCGACTTACGCCCGGTGGGACAAGCCACGCAGCGCATTGAAGAAACCTTGCAAACGCTCTTTCCACAGGCTCGTGTCGCCCGTGTGGATCGTGACACCATACAAGCCAAAGATGCACTAACCACGGTGCTCTCCGCCGTGCATGCCGGTGAAATTGACATTCTGATCGGCACACAAATGTTGGCCAAAGGCCATGACTTTGCCAACTTGACCTTGGTAGGTGTTCTGGATACTGACAGCGCGCTTTATAGTCCTGATTACCGTGCCAGTGAGCGCTTATTTGCCCAGCTGATGCAAGTCGCGGGGCGTGCTGGCCGTGGCGACAAGCCCGGGGAGGTGTTGATACAAACGGCTTTTCCACAACATCTCTTGTTTATGGCTTTAAAAGCACACGATTACGCCAGTT
>CAKZJM010000011.1 GCA_936943315.1 uncultured Methylophilus sp.
TTACGCCGATGTCATCAGCGTATGTTTGTATTGACCGGCGTCAGTCTGCATTTTTCGGCAGTTATAAAGTCGGTGTCGGCAGCTAAAAGTCGGTTAAGGCGTTTCTGTAGCGGGGGAGACTGCTTCAGACGCGTCATCTGTCGTCGGTTCTAGCGTATCTTCATCAATCTTGTTCTTCCAGTTAAGGATGACACGCTGGTGTTTTTTGGCGTCATGCGCAAAACGATAACGCTGCTCACTGCCCAGGTAGCTGGCTGTCACCTGATATTTGCCACTCGGTAAATTCAACAAGAGTCTTGGTGCAGCATGCTCCAGCGCAAACACAGGTTGGTTTTTGCTGTCACTGATGCTGATATTGATGTCATCAATCACGCGGCCGATTTTGCCTTCTGAAAACAAAAAATAAAGGTTAAATTGTTTTTTGAAGGATTCCATGGCCTCAACCTCTTCCGAGCCTATGCCCCCGGTCACGTAATCCACCCCATGTGCGTCTTGCTGGATGGTAATTTCGTCGGCAACGCTGGCGGTAGATGAAAAAATTGCCAGCATTAGCGTGGTGGTCAAGGTCCATTGTTTAAGCATCACATTCTCCTTATTTTTGATGAGGGTTCTTGAGGGATTGTATGCCCAATTCAGGTAAAATAACAGGTTATGAGAAACAACCGTCAAAGATCCTCCAACCTGTCGCCAGCCGCCAAGGCGGCGCAGATTCCAAGAACCGCCAACATCGAATCCCTGGACCAGGAAGGCCGTGGGGTCGCCCATGTCGATGGCAAAGTGATTTTCATCGAGGGTGCATTGCCTTTTGAAGAAGTCAGGTTTGTCTCACATCACGTCAAGGCGACCTATGAGCTTGCCACCACGGTAGAAGTGACCAAGGCCTCCAGCCAGCGTGTGACACCAGGCTGTGCCTATTTTGGTACCTGTGGCGGCTGTGCCATGCAGCATTTGGAGTTTTCGGCTCAGGTGGCCGCCAAGCAGCGCATGCTGGAAAACGATTTCTGGCATATCGGACGTGTGCGCCCCGAAAAAATCCTGCCGCCTATTCAGGGCACACCGTGGCATTACCGGCACAAAGCCCGCTTACGCGTGCGCTATGTCGAGAAAAAAGGGGGCGTGCTAGTAGGGTTTAATGAAAAAGGCAGCAGCTTTGTGACCTTTATGGACAGTTGCGAGGTATTGACGCAACCGGTCTCTGACCTCATCGTGCCTTTGAAGCAGCTTATTGGGCAATTATCCATCAAGCAGTCTCTGCCCCAGATCGAGCTGGCGGTGGGTGAAGATGCCACGGTGCTCGTCTTCCGGATTCTGGAAGCGCTGACCGAGGCGGATATTGCCTTGATGAAAACGTTTGAAGACACCTATGGCGCGCAGGTGTGGACGCAAACCAAAGGCCCGGATACGGTCAAGCCATTGTTTGAGCATGGCGATAAACTGCATTACAGCCTGCCTGAATACAATCTTGAATATCCGTTCAGTCCGACCGAGTTTACCCAGGTGAATCCGGCCATCAACCGCGTCATGATCCGGCGTGCCATGCAATTATTGCAGCCGCAAGCCGGAGAACGCATTGCAGACTTTTTCTGTGGCCTGGGTAACTTTACCTTGCCAATTGCACGAAGCGGGGCCAGCGTCTATGGCGTTGAGGGCTCGCAAGCCCTGGTGAAACGCGCCATTGAAAACGCGCAACTGAATGGGGTGAGCAATGTAGAGTTTGCCGAATCCGATTTGTTTGATATGACAGCAGAGTCATTGCAGGCGCTGGGAGCATTTGACAAATGGCTGGTTGACCCGCCACGTGACGGCGCGATTGAGTTGATCAAAGCCTTGCCTGATGCTGGCGATCCTAGCGCTACCCACGCCCCATCGCGCATTGTGTATGTCTCATGTAACCCTTCTACACTGGCGCGCGACGCCGCGATCCTGACGCAAGTGAAAGGCTATCGTTTGCAGGCAGCCGGTGTCATGAACATGTTCCCGCATACGGCACATGTTGAATCGATCGCGATTTTCGAGAAGGCATAAGGTGGTCACCAACGCTTTGCGCCGGTGGTTACCGGGGCTGTTGTTGTCCTGTGCGTTAGTCGCATGCCAGCCAACCAATGAGCCGCGTTCGCTCGTGTTTGCCGTGGCACAAGCCCCGGTCAATCTGGATCCGCGCTATGCCACCGACGCCGCTTCAGAGCGGATTAACCGCTTGATTTATCAGCGGTTGGTCGAGTTTGACGCCAGCTCACGTGAGGTGCCAGGCCTGGCCTCCTGGCAAATGCTGGATGCGCAGCATTACCGTTTTGTGCTCAAGCAAGCTGCGATGTTTCATGACGGCACGCCTTTGACGGCAGCAGATGTGAAGGCGACGTATGAGAGCTTGCTGCAACTGAAAAACTCGCCGCATACGGCGGAATTCAAGCATATCAGGCAAATCACCACCCCGGATGCCAACACCATAGACTTTGCCTTGAGCCGCCCAGATGCCCATTTTGCAGCGCGGTTAATCGTAGGCATTCTCCCTGCGCATTTAATTGCGGCCGGGCATGAGTTTGGTCATGCACCCATCGGTAGCGGGCCATTCAAGCTCGACCATTGGCAATCTGAATTACAACTCACCCGCGTCAGTGATGGCCTCAAGGTCCGTTTTGATGAGGTGAAAGACCCGAACGTGCGTGTGTTGAAACTCAAACGTGGAGAGGCTGATTTGATTCAGGGCGACTTGCCCCCAGAGCTGGTTAAATATTTGCAAAAACAGCGCAACGTGACGGTAAAAACCGGCATTGGCGCCAATTACTCCTATCTTGGCTTGAATGTTCAGGCGGACTTTCTGCGCGATGTCCGGGTCAGGCGTGCGATTGCCCACGCGATTGATACACAGGCGATTATCGACAAAGTGATGGTTAGCCATAGCCGCCAGGCCAATGCGATTTTGCCGCCCGAGCATTACGCAGGGAATGCTACGTTGCAGCCGTATCCCTACCAGCCAGCCTTGGCGAGGCAGCTGTTGCAGTCTGCAGGCGTGCAGTTACCGCTGACTTTGATTTATAAAACCAGTACCGATCCACAGCGCGTGCGCCTGGCGACCATTTTGCAGGCACAAATGCAAGAGGCGGGCATAGACTTGCAGATCAAGAGCCTGGATTGGGGGACATTTTTCGCCGATGTGCAAAAAGGCAATTTCCAGCTCTACGGGCTGACCTGGGTCGGCATTAAAACGCCTGAAATTTACAGCAAGGTCTTCGGCTCGGATAATTTCCCACCACAAGGCTTTAACCGGGGTCGGTATCAGGACGCAACACTGGATCAATTACTGCAAAAAGAAGACTGGCCTGCGGTGACACAGCGTATACATAACGAGTTACCCGTGATCCCGCTGTGGTATGAAGGCCAGTTTGCCGCTTATGGCAATAAAATTGCTGCCTATCAACCCATGCCGGACGGCAATTGGGATGGCTTGACGCAAGTGGTGTTTAACGCATCGAAAGATTAAGCGTTTACCCCGAACCAGCGCCCAATCAAGGCCGTGGCTGCCAGCGCCAATGCACCCCAGAGCATCACAC
>CAKZJM010000012.1 GCA_936943315.1 uncultured Methylophilus sp.
GCTGTATTCCTTGCACCCCCAGGCCAAAGCGTGGATAGACGCTGCCAATACTGCCTTGAATACTCTGCCGGCCTGCGGCGCCGTGGCTGGGGTGTATGCCGCCACTGACCAGGCGCGAGGCGTTTGGAAAGCCCCGGCCAATGTGTCGCTGCAACAGGTCATACAGCCTGTATTGAATTTCACTACACAGCAACAGGATCAGTACAACGTGGATGAGAACACCGGCAAATCCATCAATCTCATCCGCACGTTCTCTGGCAAGGGCACGCTGGTTTGGGGCGCGAGGACGCTGGCAGGCAACGATAACGAGTGGCGCTATATCAGTGTGCGCAGGTTTTGCCGCTGGCTAGAAGGCTCAGTAAGCAAGGGTTTAGAGGCGCTTGTGTTTGAGCCTAATGACGCCAACACCTGGGTGCGTGCACAAGCCATGATAGAAAATTTTTTAACCTTGCTCTGGCGCCAGGGCGCCTTACAAGGCGACAAACCCGAACATGCTTTTTTTGTGCAGGTGGGGTTAGGCAAAACCATGACTGCGAATGATATCGCGGATGGGTGGATGGTGATTGAGCTAGGTCTGGCCGTAGTACGGCCAGCCGAGTTTATTGTGCTGCGCATGAGGCAAAAACAAACCTGACAGCGGCTTGTCTTTATGCAAACGCGGCTGCGCCCACTTTCAGGCACTCTTCAGCACAGCGGCGGCAAGCTTCGGCGCAAGTGCGGCAATGGCCAAAGCCGTGCTGTTCGCATTCCACTGCACACGCGGTACACAGTTCAGCACAGTCCTGGCACACCAGCTCAGTAAAGTCGCTACGGCGGGCAATAAATGAAGCGGTTAACCGGCAAAAATCTGCACAGTCCATATCCAGTTCAATACAGGCTCTGAGTTCAGGATTCGCTTCTTTTTCACAGGCTATGGCACAGGCTTCGCACGCCTCTGCACATTTCTTGCACAGTTCCATGCACATGTTCAAATCGTGATCTGTCATTTCAAATTCTCCTCATAACGGGGTGAGACGTTCAAGTCGCAAAAACAAACACTCCCCGCCAGGGGGGAGTGCTGAAAGATACTTAAGGCTGTTTTACGCCCGTACCACCTTCTTCCGGTTTTTGGTGAAAGCGTTTGCTTTTCTCCATATTGCCAGCCTTGGAAGGCTTATTGGTTGAGTTCTGCTGGTTAGCAGAGCCTTTGGTGTCATTGTTGTTGTCTTGCTGGTTTTCCAGGTAATTGCCGTTCTGGGTAGAATCAGGCACCTGGTTTTTTTGCTGTTGCGCAGGCGGTGCGTTATCTTGCGGTGCAGCCGTCGCAATATTGACAGAACAGGCCAGCAGACTGGCTAACAATACAGGTAGTAGCGTTTTCATCGTCATATCTCCTCAACATGATTTAAATGACCTGCTTATCTCGCAGGGTTCACTTCATGCTAATGATCTACGCTACGCCTGTATGTCGGCCACCCTACAAATACACTGTAGGATTATCACGAAGCCGCGTCTTCATTGCCGGTGAGGCTGCCGTGGCTACGAATCCACGCAATCACTTTCAACAATTCGTCTGGGCTGATGCCGTTATTGGGGTCTGAAGGATCCATCAGGCCTTTACCTTTTGCCCCCATGCCGCCGTTGGTTCCGTTCCACACGGTTTCGAACATGCCTTTGTTGGTGGCATCCTTGGCGTAATTGTAATTTGGGCCAGTCAACGCAGGGCCGACCTGACCACCCGCCTCTGGACCGTGACACTGCGTACAGGAGTACAACTGGAAAATCTTTTTACCCTCGGCAATGGCATTGTCTTTACCGATATAGGGGTTTTTACCCGTGGCTAAAAATTCTTTCGCCGCAGGCGTATCAAACAATTCATGTTTGATTTCAAGCGGCGAGCCGTCTTGTGTTTTAACAAACTTGATCGCTTCACCACTGGCGGCAGCAGATTCGCCTGAGGTACCCGCATGCTTGTCACACGCCGAGAGGCCTGTCGCCAATAAGATCACGCTTAATCCTAACTTATAATTCATGGTGTTCTCCTTAATGGTTGAGTGTTCTTGAGTGCGACCCATTATGAATAAAAGGAAAACTGGCGCCCATGTAACAATGGCGGAATCTGCTGTAGGATTATTCGGACAGCTCGGATAAAAAAAGTCTGGCGGTTCGCCAGACTTTTTCCTGTTTAGATCTTCATAGCCAGGCAATCACCTTCTCAGCGGTTCTGGCCATTTCCTGGTACCACGACCACACCACATACTGTGACTAAATAGGCTTTATGACCTAGGTTTTATGACCTGGGTGTTATGACTCAGGTATTATCAATCAGGGTCTCTATGCCCTGCTGCTGTTTCACTTGATTCAACGGCTCGCTGCCTGGCGACTGGTGCTGTTGGTTACGAGGCACCTGCGGATTTTTCTCGGCCCGCTCCATTTTATGGCGCTCTTCGACCTGTTCGTTAGCCGTATGTTTTTCCAGCTCCAGCTGATCCTGATTTTGTTGTGCAGGGCTGGCGTGGTCCGGGCCAGGGGCATATTTCTGGGTTTGGTTCACTTGCCTTTCCTGCGGATCGAGTTTGCTTTCATCCAAAGGCACATCCTTTAAAGCGACCTCATCCAAAGGGGCTGGCTTTTTGAGCGCATCCTGACCCTGTTGCTCTGCCTGCTGCCGCAGTGGGTTGTGGTGAGATTGATCAGGCAATATCTGGTTTTGATTCGGTGCCAACTGCGCATGGTCGAGTTCGTCTTGCAATACCTGCACCGACTCACCTGAGGCTGACGCTGGCTGCTTTTGTAAAAAAGTCATGGCTGTTCTCCTTGTGTGACTGCCTGCCATGCCGCGCATGGCAGGTATGGCCCTTAGCCGTTAATGATTTCACCGCCATTGGGATGGATGACCTGCCCGGTCATGTATGAAGACGCCTGGCTGGCCAGGAACACATAGGCCGGTGCAATTTCGCTGGGTTGTGCCGGGCGTTTCAACGGCACCTGCTTGCCAAATTCACTGACTTTCTTTTCGTCAAAACTGGCAGGGATCAATGGCGTCCATACTGGGCCAGGCGCAACCGCATTGACATAAATGTCTTTGTGTACCAGTTGCCGGGATAAGGAACGTGTAAAAGAAACCACCGCGCCTTTGGTGGCAGAATAATCCAGCAACTCCGGGCTGCCGCGATACGCCGTGACCGATGCGGTATTAATGATATGGCTTTTTTGTGGCAGGTGAGGCAACGCCGCTTTTACCATATAAAACATCGAAAAAATATTGGTTCTAAAGGTGTGCTCAAGCTGGCGCTGGGTGATTTCTACAATGCTGGTTTGCGGAAATTGCTGTGCCGCGTTGTTAATCACAATATCCAGCTTGCCAAACCGTTGCAGGGTTTCACGGACGGCCAGCTCGCAGAAATTTTCATCGGCCACATCGCCAGGCAGCAGTAAGCAGCCCGTGCCATAAGATTGCACCAGCTGCTTGGTTTTTTCGGCATCTTCATGTTCGTCCAGATACACAATCGCCACATCGGCGCCTTCCGCGGCAAAATGCACTGCTACGGCACGGCCTATGCCACTGTCACCCCCGGTAATAATAGCGACTTTGCCTTTGAGTTTTTCACTGCCGGTATAGCCTTCCTCAATATATTGAGGCTGTGGATTCATGTCTTCCTCAACGCCGGGCTGTACATTCTGATGCTGCGGCGGATTAATTTTTTCTTCAACGGCTTCCATATCGTTCTCCTGTAATAGGTTGATGGGTGACAGGATGCGACCTATCAGAGAGGTGCTCAATGATCCCTTTTTAAAAGGACCAGTTTTCAAGAGGATCAGTTTTTAAGATTGTTGCCAGGTTTCTGCGTAGCCGGGTCTACCGGGGCAGGCTCTCCCGGCGCAGTCCGTGGTGACTGGCGCTGTGGGTCCTGCTGTGGCAGGTTGGGGGCGTTGCGGATCCTGCCGACGCAACTCCTGGTTAGGCAAGCCTTCTGCGGGCACTTCTGGCGGCACAATCACGCCACGCTCATGCGGCATTTTTGGCGGCTGGTTCACGCTGTCCGAATCGATATGACAGCCAGGTTTTTTTGATTGTGCGGCGTCATCACACGGCGGAACGGCATTGTTGACGGGCGGCGCCGCGACCGCACTTAAAGTCATGCCATAGAACAACCCGCTGACCAAGAATAAAGTGATTGGTTTTTGCATCGCTTCTACTCCTTTCAAGAGAGATCTCTTTGCTGACGTTTTCAATATTCAAACTTCATGCAACTCATTCTAGGGCAGGCCTGGAAACGAGGCCGTAGGCCAGGCGCTGATTCCGCTGTAGGAGATGGGTCTAAACAGGTATCAGATATCCCATAAAGTGGGTTGACTGGCCTCATGCAAGCGCCATTTTCATGAGACTGTTGAGAGTGTCAGACCTGTCTGACAACACAATCAGCCACTCCCCGATGTTTGCCTACACGACTGATTTCATACACTTCGGCCTACGTAGTTCATTGATGACAATACAAACAGAGTGTGATTGACGACAATGATGAGATGCCTGTCTCGCTGGATGGCATCTACTAACAATGAATTTGAGTTTTGAGGAGTACATACATGAGTCATTCCCCTGTGAATGCTTTACCGCTGGACCAGGTTTTACTTGATCAGACCGGCATGCATCAGCGCTTGCACCATGCTAGCTTGCTGGATTCTGGATTACTCGGTTCTGGATTAATGCATCAGGCCTTGCATCTTGCCACTTCCGCTCAACTCACCTGGACCCAGGCACCCACACAGGACAGTGCTGACTCACCACACACCGAAAGCGGTGATACGGCTCAAGCGCGTATCATCCTTAATCGTTTATTTCAGGATTACAACGGCGCATTTGCCGTGCGCTTGTGGAATGGCAGCATGATTGAGATTGGCGAAGGCACACCTGCTTTTACGGTATGCCTTGAGCAGGCCACAGCATTGCGGAATATGGTGTGGTTCAACGACCCCAAGCACCTGGCAGAAGCCTATTTCGCTGGTGACATAGAAGTGCTGGGAGATTTTCACGCTGCCATGCAGTTGCGTGAATACTTTGAAGCACTCTCTTTACCCCTGCATGAGAAACTCGCCTTGGTGTTCAGGGCATTAACCCTGGCATCAGACACCCCCCTTTCTGATGTGCAAACGTCTTCTGCGCAAACCACTCACACCCACTCCTCCCAGCCATCCCTCTCCCCTGCCTCTCTCGCCCTCAGTTATGAGGATATGCCAGACGACTTTTACCAATGCTGGCTGGACGAGCAGATGTTGCATTCATGTGCTTACTTTTCAGGCCAAACGCGCGACTTGGCGCAAGCCCAGTGTTTCCAGCTGGACCTGATCTGCCAAAAGCTTAAATTACAGCACGGGGATGTGTTGCTGGACATTGGCTGCGGCTGGGGCGGCTTGGCCTGCTGGGCGGCCAAACATTACGGTGTGTTTGTCCATGGCATCACCAAAAACCCAGAGCAGTATGCCTACGCGGTTAAACAGGTGCAACGCCAGGGCCTGGAGCATTTGGTCAAGATTGAGCTGGTTAGCGATGCCTATGCCTTGCCTGCTTCAGGCAGCTTCGACAAAGCCGTTTGCATCAGCATCGCCGATCACATGGGTGAAGAGTCCATGTCTGCTTACCTGGATAAAGTGTATGAGTTGCTCAAGCCCTGCGGTGTGTTCCTCATGCATGCCATCAGCAATGAAGAGCATGCCATGCGCGATGCCTCTACCGAGTTTATCAACCGCCAGTTATACCCGCTGGGCGCCCTCACCACCTTCCCGCAATTGTTGCAGCATATAGATACCGCTAAATTTGACGTATTTCACGTCGAAGGTTTGCGCCGTCACTACGTGATGACGCTGCACCAATGGCTGGCTGGGCTGGAAGCCAATCATCAAACCGTTGCCAGCATGGTAGGCGAACGTGTTTACCGCATGTGGCGACTGTATCTGACCGCCAGCGCCATCCAGTTTGAACAGGGCGTGACCGGCATTCACCAGATTGTGGCTACACGCCGATGAACATAGCAGACCAGGAGCACATCATGCCATTGAAAACACCCTCCCAACTGACCCTCCGATTCACTGTTTCTGCGTGCATGATTGCCCTGGCAGGCTGTTCGCAACCAGCCAAATTACCAGAAACCGCCGGTTTCGGACCCGATCCTGATTTATCCGCCAAAAACCCCACCTGGTTTCCGACCATTCATGTGGCTGAAGCCGTGGGCTGGCCAGAAGGTAAAAAACCGGCCTCTGCACCCGGCACCAATGTGGTTGCGTTCGCCAGCGACTTGCAACACCCGCGCTGGTTGTATGAGCTACCCAATGGCGACATTCTGGTGGCTGAAACCAATCACAATGAAAAAACGGATGGCTTTGACCTCAAAAGCTGGGTCGCCAGCTTGTTTATGAAAGATGGCGGGGCCAAGGCAGAAAGCATGAACCGCATTACGCTGCTGCGCGATAAAGATGGTGATGGAGTGGCCGAAGAACGGCATGTGTTCATCAAAAACCTGCACTCCCCCTTTGGCATGGCCTTGGTAGGCAATACCTTTTATGTGGCCAACGCAGATTCGCTGGTCAAGTTCCCGTATGAAGAAGGCCAGACAGAAATCACAGTCGCACCCACCAAAGTGACCGACCTGCCCGCCGAACGCAATCACCACTGGACCAAGAATATTCTGCCCAAGCAGGACGGCAGCAAACTCTATGTCACTGTCGGCTCGAATAGCAATGTAGGCGAAAATGGCATGGAGATAGAAAAAGAACGGGCCGCCATCTGGGAGGTTGACCCGAATTCTGGCCAGCACAGCATTTACGCTTCTGGCTTGCGCAACCCCAACGGAATGGCGTGGGAGCCGGACAGCGGCGCCTTGTGGGTGGTGGTGAACGAACGTGACGAATTGGGTAGCGACCTGGTGCCTGACTACATGACCTCGGTGACACAAGGCGCATTTTACGGCTGGCCCTACAGTTATTTTGGCCAGCATGTCGATGACCGTATCCAGCCGCAAAATCCCGAGCTCGTCGCCAAAGCCGTGAAGCCGGATTATGCCCTGGGGCCGCATACCGCCTCGCTGGGTCTCACACCGGCCAAAGGCAATCAGTTACCGGAGCAGTTTAAAAACGGCATGTTTGTCGGGCAGCACGGTTCGTGGAACCGTCGTCCTTACAGTGGCTATAAAGTGATTTTTGTACCGTTTGAACAAGGTAAACCTGCCGGACAACCGATTGATGTGCTGACCGAATTTTTAAACCGAGATGGCCAGGCGCAAGGCCGCCCAGTGGGCGTGCTGGTCGACAAAAAAGGCCATTTGCTGGTGGCAGATGACGTCGGCAATGTGATCTGGAATGTGAAAGGCAATGATAAAACGGCCCGTAATGGCGCCCGTGCAAATCCCTATGTGCGTGAATCCATGCGTGAACGCGAACGACTGAGTGAAGCCGAACAGGATGACCTTGCGGTCGCAGAAAACTAAACCGCCCCCAGGCCGGCAGGTTGAGGGCACGCGCACTGCAAAACTGCACTATATACAAGATCATGCACCGGGCTTCACGCGGCAACGCTACAGAGGAAAATTCAAGTACCTCGACCACGAAGGCCAGTGCATTGTATGCGAGCAACATCTGGCGCGCATCCACGCGTTAAGAATACCGCCCGCCTGGCAGTCGGTATGGATTTGTGCCCACCCGCACGGCCATTTGCAGGCCACTGGCCGCGATGCCAAGGGTCGTAAGCAATACCTGTATCATGCGGAGTGGCGCAAGCAGCGTGAGGCTAGAAAATATGAACACATGGTGGCGTTTGGTTTGCAACTGCCCACCATCCGCCAGCAGGTTGCCCGGGATTTAAAAGCGACCGGGCTGGGTAAGCAAAAGGTACTGGCGATGATGATACGTTTGCTGGAAAACACGTTGATCCGCATCGTCAATGACGAATACGCGAGGACCAACCAGTCATTTGGCCTGACCACCTTACGTAACCGCCACGTGGCCATTGAAGACAATGACGTGGAGTTTCATTTTCGCGGCAAAAGTGGAGTAGAGCATCGTGTACGGCTGCATGATCGGCGGTTGGCGCGCATGCTACGTCATCTGCGCGAATTACCGGGCCAGGCCCTGTTTCAGTATGTGGATGAACAAGGCGTTCGGCATGCCATTGGTTCGGCAGAGGTGAACGATTACTTGCGCCAGATCACCGGTGACGATTATACCGCCAAGGATTTTCGCACCTGGTTTGGCAGCCTGCACGTATTGCAGGCCTTGAGTGACTGCCCGCCCTTCTGCAATGAAGCAGAAGCCAAGAAACAGGTGGTGGTGGCCATCCGGCAGGCGGCGTCCAGGTTGGGAAACACACCCGCCATTTGCCGCCAGAGTTATGTGCATCCCTGGATTATTGAGCGTTATCTGGCAGGCGGCCTGCAGCCCACCCTCGCACAGGATGAAGAGGCTCAAAAAGAGGATAAGCAAGAAAAAAATACCGTAGATGAAAAGCACGGTTTAAGCATAGTCGAGCGTAATATGCTGGATTTATTACAACATAGATAGTCCCTGCGCACGACTGAATCACGGGAATACGAAAGAATCACAGTATCGGGTGATTATTCATTTTTAAAGAGATGACACTGCCATGAAAAACTTATTGTTAGTTTACGGCCACGCGCTGAGCCGATTGGCGTTGCGTGAACTGCTCAAAGCAGATGACAACTTGCGCCTGACAAGTGAAGCGAACAGCGTGCGGGAAGCGATGACGCATCTGCGCAAACAGGCTTACGACTTAGTGATGCTGGACGTGTCAGCGCCCGAGAAAAATGGACTCGAATCTTTTTGCGACCTTAAGCAAGCAGCTTCAGACGTGCCAGTGTTGATCATTAATGGCAGTGAGCGCCCGGACCGCATGGCACACTTTATTCGTTTGGGCTGTGCCGCTTATCTTTCTTACACCACCAGCAGTGCGCGTGTGCTGGCTGCGATTCAGGCAGTCGCCAAAGGACACATGTTTCTCACACCCGATCAGCAGCAGATGATTTTTAATTGGCAGACGCTGCCGCATGAACGACTCTCGCTGCGCGAGTTACAGGTATTTTTTAAGTTGATTAAGGGCCAGGCGGTCAATGCCATTGCCTTGGAATTGTCGATTGCACCAGGTTCGGTCAGTGTGTTCCGTTCAAAAATCCTCAAAAAAATGGATCTGGCCAACAATGCGGCCCTGATCCATTATGCCTTGGCTCACCAGCTGATCCCCACCATGGGAACCGCCAGCAAACCGATCACGCTGCCCGCGTGAAAAAAATGACATTACATTTTTTTGAGGGCGAACTGGATTTGTTCAATCGTTTCCCACGAAATGAGCGAACCAATCAGGATGACCGCAAAACCTAGCCCAGCGGTACAGACGATGGCCATGCTCAAGGTCATAAGCGCACCGCGTTCACGAATGCCAAAAATATAGCGCACCCCCCGGTAAACCAGTAATACCGAAGCCAAGACGGCTCCCACATGCACCAGCACATTAAAACTCAGGTTAGGCACAATGTAGAACAGCGACGTCAGCCACAGCGGTGTGGTGGCAAGTGCCATCATCAGCAGCGAGTCACGGTAGTTAGGCTTGATGTTGACCATTTCGGCCAGGTTTTGCGTGATCCAGGCCATGGTGAGAACCACCACCAGTTGCAGTACCAGTAACTCGATACTGACGACCAGCAGGCGATTACCTGGCAAATTATCAAAGAACAGTTGCGGGTAACTGTTGTAGAGGCGCAGGTACATCATCACACAAGGCAAGAGCGAAAGCGGCAGCACATAAAACAGCAATAATTGCATTACTGAGGGTTTATCTGCGGTCAGCAATTTGGCATGCTGTGCTTTGGGGGAAACATAATAAAACAGGCGGATGGGGTTCATGTAGCGCTCCTTTACAAATCAAAAAACGAACCAGATTCATTATGCGGAGGCAAAAAAGAAAACCCCACAAGAGAAGCGCTGATTTACATGTAGGAAATCACACTCCAACTTGTCCTATTTAGCCCGTCTCTGACAGCCAAATCATCCTATTCCTACAGTCTCGCTCGTGCTCACTCCTTAAAATTTCATTTTATAACCCAGATTTAGCAAGGACATTCTTATGGAGCAGTGGCTACATGCACATCTCTGGCTTGGCATTCCTTTTTACGAATGGCTATATGCCGCCCTCATCTCTTCTCTGCTATACCTCGCTTTCTATCAGGGATGGAAATTTAGCATCAAAAAGTTATCCGTCATCGCCGAGCGAACCGCTACCCGACTGGATGATATTACGATAGAAGTATTGCAAAGCACTCAGCAACTCACATTGTTGCTGTTAGCGACACTCATCGGCCTGCACGTGTTGGAATTACCCGATAAATGGGCCGCACGCCTGGATCATATTCTCTTTATCACCATCGGCATCCAGGTAGCTATCTGGTTGAACAAAGGGGTAGGCATTTGGACGCGTGAACATCTGTCCGCCATTGATGGCCCGGCCCCTGCCGCCAACCCGGTGATCACGACGGTGTTGTCCTGGATATTCCGTATGTTTATCTGGTCAATCGCGCTGTTAACCGTGCTCGACAATGTCGGCGTGAATATCACCGCATTTGTGGCAAGCCTGGGCGTGGGGGGCGTGGCGGTTGCATTAGCGGTACAAAACATCCTCAGTGACCTGTTTGCCTCGTTGGCGATCGGGCTCGACAAACCGTTTGAAGTAGGCGACTTTGTAGTATTTGGGGAGGTCGCCGGCGCCATTGAGCGTGTTGGCCTCAAAACCACACGTATCCGCAGCATCAGCGGTGAGCAGATCATTTGCAGTAACACCGAACTGCTCAAAAATACCTTGCACAACTACAAGCGCATGGAGCAACGTCGGGTAGTGTTTAACTTTGGCATCAACTATGCCACGCCGCCAGATACCGTCGCGATGGTGCCGGGCATCGTACGACAAGCTGTGGAGATGTTTGATAACACGCGTTTTGATCGGGCACACTTCAAAGAATTTGGCACCAGTGGATTAAACTTTGAGACGGTCTATTTCATTACCACCACTGATTACAATTTATATATGGAAGTGCAGCAAAATATTAACCTTTTCATCATGCGTGAATTCCAAGCGCATGACATTTCTTTTGCCTTCCAGACCGTGACCCTCAACGTGCCTGATCTTAAAGAAAATATGGAAAACCTGTCGATTTCGGTGACGCCAGCCAAAGAGAAGCGCCAGGCCGCTAACCATTGATAAGAGATCACTGGCCATGATGAAATTCCAATGAGCCTATAAAGTAATTCCTACAAGAATTTGCGTATTCATCCGATGCAGCCCCACTTGGGGCCTTGGCATACTGAAAGCTCTTAACCATCCTTAAGCGGACTCAGCATTTCAGTGTCTTAAGGGAGAGTTCTTAATTATCCTGAATTTTGGAGACGTACCATGGAAGATAATGACGATATTATTTCTACCTTGAATGACTTGATCGAAGTATCCAAAGACGGTGAAGAGGGCTTCCGTTCATCGGCAGAAAACGTGGATGATCCTGCACTCAAATCCTTTTTTATCCGTCGGTCACAAGAAGTCGCGGCCAGCGTGCAAGAGCTTCAGGATCTTGTACGCTCATTGGGCGGCGAACCCGCCTCCTCCACCAGCCTGAGCGGGGCATTGCACAGACGCTGGATTGATATTAAAACGGCCCTCACCAGTAACGACACCTTGGCCGTATTAAATGAAACCGAGCGTGGCGAAGATGTGGCTTTAGCTGCCTACCGCAAAGCGGCCGAAAAAGACTTGCCGACGCATGTACGTTTTGTCGTGGTGAGACAACTGGAAGGCGCAAAACGCAATCACGATGAAGTGAAAAGATTACGCGATGCGGCGCGTGCAGAAGCCTCTGCCCATTAAGCCAGAAGCCTTCTTTTTAAAGACCATGAAGCCTCGTCTGTACAGACGGGGCTTTGTCTGGTCTTAACACCTATAAAAACAATGATTGACGCCTGCCATGTGCGCAGGCAAATGCCAGGAGAGCCATGTGAGTCAAACAGAAAAATGGAACCAGCTCACCACGGAATGGGCCGAGTCCCTCAAAAAAGCAAAAGTCCGGCAAGCCATTATCGATGACAAAATGCACTCATTTCTCAGAGGCAATGGTTGTCTGCCAACAGAAGAAGAGTTAAAAATGGTGGAGCAGTTGTGGGAAAAACATGTGCAAGCCCGCAATAGAACCAACGAGTTTATCCAAAGCGTGCTTGAAAGTTATATTCCGACGGATTAGTGCTTTTGAGCAAACTCAATTCTATAAAACAGCCTGATCACTCTCGATGAGGCTGTTCTGGCTCAAGGCGGTATCTCTGTCCAATCGTGAGTAATCTGTTCCAGGGTCCGGTTGGTTTTCACGATGCCACCCTCGGTGGAAACCACCCAACTGACCGGAATGAAGTGATGTGTTCCCGAGTCATCTTTTTTGAGTTTAATCATGTCATCACTGACCAAATGATCTACCACGGCCACATGCTCGGCCTGAGCAGTCGTCACTGGCATATCGGATTTAATATCTGCGGCATCAATCATTCCAATCCTCCTCAAACTTTATCTCATGAGCGCCTACTTTGCCGCGCGCACCTCTATTCAGCCTAGCCCCATCTCACTGAATTGTGTGTAGGAATCTGGAGATGCCGACTTTAGGGCTTGCTTCAAAGTTGTTGCCTAAGCCGCATCTAGATTGTCTGACAAACAAGTCAGTCTTTGGCTGACGGTCAAGCGATTGAAGGATCTCTTATGATGAGGTGAAGATGATTGAAAGGAAGACACATGGCCATTTTTCACGTAAGCGTTTGGCAGGATGAGCCAAATGAAGGCGCGCCGGTGTGGCAAGCCGAGGTGTTGGCAGATGATATAGAAGATGGTTACAGGATAGGCAAGACACGCTTTGGCGTGGAAAACCCAGCGCTGAACCTGGAGGATTACACCATGATAGCGACCGGTGACAGCGTGGAAAAATCTATCAGTGTTTAATCAATAAAATGGAGTAATGATGAAAATTCAAACGCAGTTGACTGATGAACGCAAAAAACTGGGCGAGCTGATTGAAGATTTTGATATCGCCATGCTGACCTTTATGAATGAAAACGGCCTGTTAATCAGCCAGCCGATGGGGCCGATTGAAATGGATGAAGAAGGCGTCATCTGGTTTTTTACTGACCGTACCTCAGAAAAGGTCGACCATCTGGGAACACTCAATCTGGCATTTAGTGGCGAGCCGGACGGCGTATATGTGTCGTTGTCGGGGCATGGTGAGGTAGAAGTGAACCCGACGCGGCAGCAGGCTTTGTGGTCGCCTTTTGTGAAACCGTGGTTTCCTCAGGGCCCGGATTCCCCCTCGCTTTGCCTGCTCAAATTTGTGCCCCACATGGCAGAGTACTGGGATGCGCCGCATAGCAAGGTCGTGCGTCTGTTTGCCATGGTGGCGTCGATTGCTGCATCCAAACCCATCGGCTTAGGTGAACACGCACACCTCAACCAGTTGTGACCGGCGCCATTTAAATGTTGACTATTGGCTTTAACAACAGACTGGCCTGACCACAAAACAACAAACCCGGCACATGGCCGGGTTTGTTGTTTTGCAAGTTAACGCTTGTATTATTTGTTCATGACGTACATTGTCACTTCAAAGCCAAAACGCATTTCAGTAGCAGCTGGTTTAGTCCACATGATTAATCTCCTGTTGGTTGTTAAGTCATACATCGTGCTTGATGTACTTGTATGACTCACACTATACGCCCGTGTTCCAACAGCAGCCTGCGGTGAAAACGTAATATCAGCTCATGATTTTACGTAGTTTGAGTTGAACTCCTCATCCGCCAGCGTAGAATGGTATGCATAGAATCATAAGGGTGTGACATGATGCAGCGCTTGCCCCGCTGGGTGGAGTGGGGCGGATTTTTACTGGCCATGAACGCGGGCTTTATCAATGCCGTCGGCGTGCTGGGCTTTCGTCATCAGGCGGTGTCGCACCTGACGGGGATCTCGACATATCTGTCGATTGAGTTGATGAACCAAGATCAATGGCAGGTGCTGCACCTGTTATGGGTGATCCTGTTTTTTGTGCTGGGTGCCATCCTGAGTGGCGTTTTGATCGGTAATGAAGCCCTCAAAATCGGTCGCCGCTATCATGTGGCTCTTTGGCTAGAGGCCTGTTTTCTGGCAGCGGCTGTCTGGCTGCTCAATCATGGCTGGCAAAGCGGACAGTGGCTGGCTTCTGCCGCGTGCGGCCTGCAAAACGCCATGACCAGTACCTTTAGTGGCGCGGTGGTACGTACCACACATGTTTCCGGCCTGTTTACCGATATAGGCATTGCGCTAGGGCTGCGTTTGCGCGGCCAAGCGGTTGATCGCCGCCGCCTGCTTTTATATTGCCTGTTGATTACCGGATTTATCTGTGGCGGCGTGTTGGGTGCCTGGGGCTATGTGCATTGGCATTTTAATGCGCTATTGTTGCCTGCGGCGCATGTGGTGTTGCTCTCTATGGCCTATCACTGGCTTAACCGCAGACATTAACGCGATGCGAAGCATAAAGTCAGCTCCGGCCTTTCGCGCGGACAAAAAACTGTCATCAATTTGTAATACAATCATCCTTAGATTTTTTAACATTCCAAGAAACCTTAACATTTCAAGAAGCCAAGGCCATGTCGATTCAAACAATCCCTACCCAACCCTTCTCTGACCAGAAACCAGGCACTTCGGGCTTGCGAAAGAAAGTACGGGTTTTTCAACAGCCGCATTATCTGCAAAACTTTGTACAAAGTATTTTTGATACGCTGGAGATTCCGGCCAACGCGACCTTGACGCTCGGCGGCGATGGTCGCTTTTACAATAAAGAAGCGATCCAGGTCATTATCAAAATGGCTGCAGCCAACGGCTTTGCCAAAGTGTTAGTGGGGCAACACGGCATCCTGTCTACGCCTGCGGCTTCTAATATCATCCGCAAATATCATACGTTTGGCGGCATCATTCTTTCTGCCAGCCATAACCCGGCAGGCCCCGATGATGATTTCGGGATCAAATACAACACCAGCAATGGTGGCCCGGCCCCGGAAAAAATCACCGATGCCATTTTTGCCAACAGCAAACACATTACCCAATACAAACTGGCTGACTTACCCGATGTTGATTTGTCCAGCGTAGGCGTGACGACACTGGATGGCTTTGAGGTCGAGGTGATTGATTGCGTCAGTGACTATGCAGACTTGATGCAAAGCATGTTTGACTTTGCCGCTATCCAGCGCTGGCTTGCCGCTGGGCATCGCGTGCAGTTTGACGCCATGCATGCCGTCACTGGGCCTTATGCTAAAGAGATTTTTGTCAACCGCCTGGGTGCGCCAGCCAGCAGCCTGATGAACTGCGAGGTCTCGGAAAACTTTGGCGGTGGTCACCCTGACCCTAACCTGACCTATGCCGAAGACCTGGTCAAGATTGCTTACGGCACGCAAGCGCCGGACTTTTCTGCCGCTTCTGATGGCGATGGTGACCGCAATATGATCTTGGGCAATCACTTTTTTGTGACGCCCTCTGACAGCCTGGCGCTGATTGCGGCCAATGCCAAACTGATTCCGGCGTATGCAAAGGGCTTGTCTGGCGTCGCGCGCTCCATGCCGACCAGTGGCGCTGTTGACCGCGTGGCGGAAAAGCTGGGCATCGATTGCTACGAAACACCCACCGGCTGGAAGTTTTTTGGCAATTTGATGGATGCAGGCCGCGTCACTTTGTGCGGTGAAGAAAGTTTTGGCACAGGTAGCGATCATGTACGCGAAAAAGATGGCTTGTGGGCCGTGCTGTGCTGGCTCAACTTGCTGGCGGCCACCGGCGAAAGTGTCGAGTCGCTGGTACGCAAACACTGGCAGACCTACGGTCGCAATGTGTACTCGCGTCATGATTATGAAGGCGTGCCTACCGAGCAGGCGAATGCCGTGATCGCGCATATCAAGGCGCAATTTAATAGCCTGCCAGGGCAAGTGTTTGGCAGCTACACCGTGAAAACTGTAGACGATTTCAGCTATACCGACCCCGTGGATGGGTCTGTCAGTACCGGCCAGGGCTTGCGCATTCTCTTTGCCTGCGGCTCACGGGTGGTGATCCGTTTATCCGGCACAGGCACCGAAGGTGCGACCATTCGGGTCTATCTGGAAGCCTTTACTGAGGATGCGGCCTTACAGCAACTGGATGCACAGGAAGCATTGGCCGAGTTGATTGCAGTCTCGCACCAGATTTCGCAACTGCCGCAACTGACCGGCAGGCAGCAACCGACGGTGATTACTTAAAAACAATGGCTGAGCAGGGAACAGCTGAATGACCATGATCAAAAAAACAATCCTTGGCCCGGTGTTATTGTCGGCAGGCTTGCTCGCTTGCGGTGTCAATCCGGTGACCAAGCAACGCGAGTTCCAGTTTGTTTCACAAGACAAAGAGGTGCAGATCGGCCAGCAGAACTATAGCCCTGCACGCCAGTCGCAGGGCGGCGATTACACGCTGGATGCAGAGCTGACGCGCTATGTGCAGCAAGTTGGGCAAAAGCTGGCAGCGGTGTCTGACCGCCCCGATTTACCTTATGAGTTTGTGGTGCTCAATGACTCGGTGCCCAATGCCTGGGCCATGCCGGGCGGCAAAATCGCGTTTAACCGCGGCTTGTTATACGAGCTGCACAGTGAGGCCGAACTGGCTGCAGTGCTGGGTCACGAAATTGTGCACGCCGCCGCCCGCCACGGTGCCAAAGGCATGGAGCGTGGCATGTTTATGCAAGGCGCCATGCTGGCAGTGGGCCTCGCCACGCGCGACTCTAACTACGCCAACCTGGTCGTCGGTGGTGCACAACTGGGTGGCCAGTTAATCACCAGCAAGTATGGCCGTGATGCCGAATCAGAGTCTGACCACTACGGCATGAAGTATATGAAACTGGCCGGATACGACCCGGCTGCTGCCGTAACCCTGCAAGAAACCTTTGTGCGCCTGAGCCAAGGCAAGCGGCAAGACTTTATTTCCGGCCTGTTTGCCAGTCATCCTCCATCACAGGAGCGAGTCGACCTTAACAAGAAAACCCTGGAAGAGTTAGGTGCTGGCGGCGAAATGGGCAAAGATGTCTACGCAGAAAAAGTAGCCAAACTCATGGCGACGCGTGAGGCCTACAAAGCCTATGATGAAGGCAAAGAGGCACTGCAAAAAGGCGATGCCGAAAAAGCCAAAACCCTGGCGAAAAAAGCCATCAGTATCGAGCCGCGCGAAGCGCGCTTTCAGGAGTTGCTCGGTGATATTGCCCTGACCAAGAAAAACACCACCGAGGCATTGGCGTTTTATGACAAGGCGATCCAGATGCAGCCTGATTATTTCAAGCCCTATGTGCAAAGCGGGATTGCCTTGTTTAATGACGGCAAAAAAGAGCAGGCCGAACCATTTTTAAAGAAAGCCAACGCCTTGCTGCCGACGGCTCCCGGCTATGCCTTGCTTGGGCAGATTGCCGAAGGCCGTGGTGAAACCTCACTGGCGTTGCAACATTATCAACTCGCTGCCAGTTCTGATTCTGAAATCGGCAAAGAATCCGCTGCCCGTGCCATGCGTATTGATTTACCGCGTAATCCAGCACGCTATTTGCCGTCAGGCCCACTCGCAGACAACACCGGCATGGTCTATGCCGCTGTGCAAAACAACAGCAGTGTGCCGGTAGGGCGTGTGCAGGTGCGCATGCTGCAATATGACAGCCGTGGCCGTCTGGTCGACCAGACGCGCTCCATGCTGATTACCGGAGGCATTGCACCAGGCAAACGTGGCACCGTCGCCACTGGCATCCGTATTCAAGACCAGGCCGCCTTACAGCTATTCCGCGTCGTCGTTGAAGGCGCAGAGCTGGCCAATTAATTCATTCACAGCATTAGACCACTCATGGCGACTCAAGATACCTGTTGTTCCGTTTCCCCCTACTTTGAAATCCACCCCGGTCAAGCGGCCGCTTTTCGCGCTATTTGTGAAAAGTATGTTGAATGGTCATCCCGCGAGCCAGGGTGCTTGTATTACGGCTTTAGCTTTGACGGTGACCATGCGCATTGCCGGGAAGGCTTTACCGATGCCGCAGCCCTGTTAGCCCATATTGAAAACCTGCGCCCGATTTTGCACGAGATGGGCGAGGTTTCTACACTGGTGAAGATTGAAGTGCATGGGCCTGAGACAGAGCTGGAAAAACTGCGGGGGCCATTGGCGGGAATGAACCCGCGTTATTTTGTGCTGGAGTATGGGTATCGCAAACGCTAAGTTTGAAGTGGCTTAACCCAACGGATCACCACTTTCAGTTCGTTAGAGCTTTTTTGAAAGCTCAGTCATTAATGTCTGGCTACTTCGAGTCCCCATCGCTGATGGTCATGATCCCTTTATGTAACCTCACATCCATCCTGCCTAAGAAGCTCATGCCGAGCAGGGCATCGCCTTCCAGTCCCGGTGAAATGGTCGCAGCGACATCATGGGCCACGACGCCGCCTAGTTGTACCGTTTTCAGGCGTACCAGGTAAGAGATAGACGTGCCATTAGCAGTATGGGTGTTGATGGCTTCATGGCTGACCAGCCCCAAACGATTGGCCACATGTTGTGAGATGGCGACGCCAGTGGCACCGGTATCGACCAGGACGCGTACGCGTTCGCCGTTAATCAGGGCTTCGGCGCTGTAGTGGCCGTCGGGGCCGCGTTTGAGGCTGACGACCTGTTGCTGGCCAATCTGCTCCAGGGTATTCGGGTGTTGTACACGGTCTATCAGTAGCCAGACCAGTGCCGCCAAGCCTAACCAGATGAGGGTGTAGAGCAGGCCATGCCCGTGCGTGTATTTTTTTTGAGTGGCATTGTGCATGCTCATTCAATGGTGGCTAAAAAGGGATTTTCAAGTCTGGCCTGGCACGGTTGAGCAGTTGCCTGAAGGCCTGCTGAATGCGTGTTAAGGCTGAAAAGTCGTCGGCTTCAAAGCGTAATGTCAGCACGGGCGTGGTGTTGGAGGCGCGGATCAGGCCAAAGCCATCCGCGTATTCGACCCGTAATCCATCAATGGTGATGATGTCGGTGGCGTCCGGGAATTGGACAGATTGTTGTAATGAGGCAATGAGCGCATGCGGTTCGCCTTCTTGCATGGCGATTTGCAATTCTGGGGTGTTAACGCTGTCGGGCAGGGCGTCAAGCACTGCGCTGGCATCGGGCGCGCGGCTGACGATTTCCAGCAGCCGTGCGGCACTATAGAGGCCATCATCAAACCCAAACCATCGCGGTTTGCCTGCTTTTGCATCGTTGAAAAACAGATGCCCGGAGAGTTCGCCGCCCATCGCTGCGCCGGTCTCCCTGATTTTGGCTTTCATGAGTGAGTGGCCGGTTTTCCAGATCACCGGTTTGCCGCCATATTGGCGTATCCATGCTGACAAGTGGCGGG
>CAKZJM010000013.1 GCA_936943315.1 uncultured Methylophilus sp.
TGGCGGCAAACCGGATATGGCCATGGCTGGTGGCTCAGAGCCCGCCAATTTGCCGCAGGCACTGGCAAGTGTCACTGATTGGGCAAAGCAAAAGCTTGTTTGACCGCCGATGCACGCTGATAAACGCAGATGTTTCATTGCAGAAATCGGCGTTCATCGGCGTTTATCTGCGGATAAGAAAAGAGATTGTTAAGGGAATAAGATGGCATTAATCGTACAAAAATATGGCGGTACCTCGGTCGCAAATCCCGAGCGTATCCGTAATGTAGCCCGTCGTGTGGCGCGCTATAAAGCGCTGGGGCATCAAGTGGTCGTGGTCGTCTCCGCCATGTCAGGCGAAACCAACCGCCTGATTTCACTAGCCAAGGAAATCATGCCGGATCCGGATCCACGCGAACTGGATGTCATGGTGTCGACTGGTGAGCAGGTCACCATAGGCATGACTGCACTGGCCTTGATGGAGCTAGGGATCAAAGCGAAAAGCTATACCGGCACCCAGGTCAAGATTCTGACAGATGATGCCTTTAGCAAGGCACGTATTCTGGACATCGACCAGCACAACCTGAAAAAAGACCTTGATGACGGCTATGTGTGCGTTGTGGCAGGTTTTCAGGGCGTAGATGCCAATGGTAACATCACCACCCTTGGTCGTGGCGGCTCTGATACGACCGGCGTGGCATTGGCCGCTGCGCTAAAGGCGGATGAATGCCAGATATATACTGACGTGGATGGTGTCTACACGACTGATCCACGTGTGGTGCCTGAAGCGCGCCGCCTGGATAAAATCACCTTTGAAGAAATGCTGGAACTGGCTTCCCAGGGCTCCAAAGTGTTGCAAATCCGTTCGGTCGAGTTTGCCGGTAAATACAAAGTCAAATTACGTGTCCTGTCCAGCTTTGAAGAAGAGGGCGACGGGACACTGATCACATTCGAAGAAAATGAGGAAAACATGGAAGAACCAATTATCTCCGGCATCGCCTTTAACCGCGATGAGGCGAAAATTACCGTGACTGGCGTGCCTGACAAACCAGGCATTGCATACCAGATTCTGGGCCCAGTGGCCGATGCCAATATCGATGTCGATATGATTATCCAGAACGTGGGTGCCGATGGCACGACGGACTTCACGTTCACCGTGCATAAAAACGAAATGAATAAGGCGCTGACTATTTTGCGTGACAAAGTGCAGGGTCACATCCAGGCGCGCGAAATCAGCGGCGACGACAAGATTGCGAAGGTGTCTGTCGTGGGTGTGGGCATGCGTTCACACGTCGGCATTGCCAGCCAGATGTTCCGTACATTGGCCGAAGAGGGCATTAACATTCAAATGATCTCAACCAGCGAAATTAAAATCGCCGTTGTGATCGAAGAGAAATACATGGAACTGGCAGTACGCGTGTTGCACAAAGCGTTTGGGCTGGAAAGCGCCTGATAAAAGCTGATGTGCGTGTGAATGAGGGCTTACACGGTACGCGAAATCCAAATGTGTTTTTAATGTGTATCTAGGTGTCCATATCCCAGGCCTGTAGTGCCTCATTCCGCATACTTGCGTATTTAGTGTGGGCGAAATTAAAGAAATAAAACATTCTTCTTTTTTGCGTTGATTTTTGAAGGGTTTTCACGTAGTATGGCGCCCTTCAATGCAGTAGCAATACTGCAAAGAGAACAGCAAAAGCTGTGTTGGTTCTATTAAAACTTGATGGTTTTAATAAGGTGAGCTGGCCGAGTGGTCGAAGGCACTTCCCTGCTAAGGAAGCATACGGGCTTAAACCTG
>CAKZJM010000014.1 GCA_936943315.1 uncultured Methylophilus sp.
TTTCACCGACCGGCTGCATAGGAGCATGCAAACGCAAGGCAATGTCTTGCTGGGCGCTGACCTGGTGGTGAATGCCGACCACGTGATCACTGCCACTTACCGGGCAGAAGCGCAGCGCCTGGAATACCAGACCACACAAGCGCTCGAATTCTCTAGCATGGTGGTAAAAGGGGAGCGTAACGAACTGGCAGAAATCAAGGCGGTGGAAGCTGGATTTCCGCTACGCGGGAAGTTAACGATCCGTGACGCCGAAACCCAGCAAGTGCAAAAAACCGCCATCAGCATCCCCGCTCCTGGCACGGTTTGGATGGAGCCCAGCCTAGCGAAAAAGCTGGATCTGAAGCTGGGTGATGAAGTCAGCGTGGGGAATAGCCAGCTCAAGGTAGCCGCCTTGCTGCTGCAAGAGCCTTCGCGTGGGGGCGATATGTTTAATATTGCGCCGCGCTTGTTGATGAATAGCGCCGATGTGGCGGCGACCGGCCTGATTCAGTTTGGTAGTCGGGTCAAATATCAGCTGCTGGTTGCAAGTGCTGGCACTCCTTCAATCGTCCAGTTTGCTGATTGGCTGAAGCCACAATTGGCAAGGGGCGAGCGTGTCGATGATATCCGCAGTGCACGCCCCGAGATGCGTAGTGCGCTGGATAAGGCACAGCAGTTTCTCGGTATTGCTTCTATGGTTGGCGTGATTCTGGCCATGGTCGCCATGTTGCTGGCGAGTATCCCTTACGTGCAAAAAAGCCTGGATACCTACGCGCTCATGCGTTGTTTTGGCGCGACCAAAGCACTGATTACCAATATTCTGCTTTACCAGACTTTGCTGCTGGCCTTGGTCGGCAGCGTGATCGGTTGTGTGTTGGGGTTTGCAGCGCAACATGGCCTGGCGATATTGGCGGCACGGCTGTTTTTAGAGACCTTACCCAGCCCAGGCTGGACGCCGGTTTTGTTAGGCCTGGTCACCGGCTTTGCCACCTTGCTCACGGTGGTGTGGCCGCAACTGATGCGTTTGCGCGCCGTACCTGCCTTGCGCATTTTGCGCCAAGACCTGGAAGGCAATGTGCGTGGCAGCGGTTTGTTGTTTGTACCTGCATTTCTGGTACTGGCTGGACTGGTGTTCTGGCATTCCGGCGATGCCAAATTGGCAGCGATTGTGTTGGCCGCGCTGGCGGCATTGGTGACGGTGGCCGGTGTGCTCGCATGGCTTGGCATACGGCTGCTGCAGTCAACGTTTAAACAAACTGCAACTTTCGGTGTGATCCGGCTTGGGTTGATGGGGCTAAGGCGGCGCCCGGCTCTGACCGTCGCGCAGGTAGTGGGCGTGAGCATGGGCCTGATGGCGGTATTACTCTTGGCCTTTGTGC
>CAKZJM010000015.1 GCA_936943315.1 uncultured Methylophilus sp.
CAGTGTGCAAGCCGCTAGGACGAGTTTCGCTTGACGCCCACGCTGATGAGCAACGCAGGGAACAAGCGGAAGCTAGGGTGCATTTCTTTTGGTACTTATTCTTTGGGCAAACAAAGAAAAGTAACTCGCCTACAGGCGAAAAAAGGTGGTTCTCAGAACAAAGATCTACAAGTACTCGCAGTAGTTTAAGTACCAGTCCTTCGATTGTGTCCAAGTTGAGTGTTAACTTTGCCTGGATTCCGGCCTCCGCCGGAATGACAACTATACAGAGCCAGCTTTAACCTGCGCCGGAATGACGGTGTTTCTAGAGGTAATCTATCAATTTATTACACCCCATCAAGTCAATAAAGCAAAAAGGCGCACCTTTCGATGCGCCTGATCAAGAGTTCAGCTACAAAGCTTATACATGCTTCTTGAGCCTGCTGCCCACGCTTCGCAACCATCCTAACAAATCATCCACATAGGTATAAAGCACAGGGATGACTACCAGGCTCAATATTGTCGAGGTGATCAACCCGCCAATGACGGTGATCGCCATCGGTGCGCGGAAGCTGGGGTCCGCACTCCAGCCGAGGGCGATCGGCATCATCCCGGCGGCCATGGCGATGGTGGTCATGATAATTGGCCGGGCCCGCTTGTGGCAGCCATCGATAATGGCATCAAAGCGGTTCAACTGCCGCTCTTTGCGGGCCATGATGGTGTATTCCACCAGCAAGATGGAGTTTTTGGTGACCACCCCCATCAGCATCAGCAAACCAATCACACTCGGCATGGAGAAGCTGTTATGCGTGACAAGCAGAGCGAAGAAAGCACCGCCGAGCGACAGTGGCAATGCACCCAGAATCGTGACTGGCTGCAAGAAGTCACCAAACAGCAACACCAGCACGACATAGATGCACATCACGCCAATAATCATGGCGCCACCAAAGCTGGCGAATAGCTCATTCATGCGCTTGGCATCCCCGGCTTCGAGCTGCTTCACGCTAGGCGGCAGGTTTTGCATGGCAGGCAGTTGCTGCACTTCACGCATGACTTCGCCAATCTGGCGTTTGTTGAGTTCAATATCAAATGTGACATTGCGCATACGGTCCATGCGGTCAATTTGCTGCGGGCCGCTACCCATACGCACGGTGGCCACGGTTTCGAGGCTGACGCTGCCGTTGCGTGACGGCACCCGCAATTGCGCAATCTCTTGCAAACTGGTGCGCACGCTAGGGCCCAAACGCACGCGGATGGGCACTTGCCGCTGCGGCAAATTCAACTTGGGCATGGTATTGGTGAAATCACCCGAGGTCGCTACGCGGATGACTTGCGCAATCGATTCCACCGTCACGCCCAATTCCGCGGCTTTGTCTATGTTGGGGATAATCTGCACTTCAGGCCGTTGCAAGCTGGCACTGGACGTAATATTGCCTACGCCGTTCAAGGTGCGCAATTGCTGTTGCAGCTGCTGACTGGCA
>CAKZJM010000016.1 GCA_936943315.1 uncultured Methylophilus sp.
CGGGAACGAGCGCGCGGCCCTGTTCGTGAAGGATCTTGGCGAATTCCACGATCAGAATCGCGTTTTTCGCCGCCAGGCCGATCAGCGTAATCAGGCCAATCTGGAAGTAAATGTCATTGTTCATGCCGCGGGTCAGCACCGCAATCAAGGCACCAGTCATGGCAAACGGAATCGCCATAATCACCGCCAGTGGCAAGGCCCAGGTTTCAAACTGTGCAGCCAGGATCAGGAACACCATGATGGTGGCGAAACCAAATGCCACCAATGCCGCGGAACCGGTGCGCTTCTCCTGGTAAGCCTGACCTGTCCAGGCAATCTGATAACCGTCTGGCAAGCTTTCCTTGGCAATTTTTTCTACCAGCTTGATCGCATCCCCCGAGCTCACGCCAGCCGCGCCACTGCCGAACACTTTGGCAGACAGCAAGCCGTTGTAACGCTCCAGCTGTTCAGCACCGACAATATTGCTCACTTTAGCCAGCGCAGACATCGGGATCATATTGCCATCCGGATTATCTGACGTCGGTTGGCTGCGCACATACACTTTGCCCAGGTCTTCAGGCTTCATGCGGTACTCAGCTTCTGCCTGCAGTTGTACCCGGTAAGTACGGCCGCTGCGGTTAAAGTCGTTCACATAGAGCGAACCCATGGTGCTCTGCAACGTGGCATAAATGTCTGAAATTTTGACATTCTGTGACAGTGCTTTGGCTTCATCGACCTCGATAAACAGTTGTGGCACCGTCGGACGGAAGAAGCTGTTGATACCGGTCAACTTGGCATCCGCACGCATGGCATCCATGAAGTTATTCATGACTTGTGCCAGCTTAATCGGGTCGGTATCGCCCTTACTTTGCACATACACCTCAAAACCACCAGCAGAGCCCAGGCCACGAATCGCTGGCGGGTTCACCGCAAAGCCCATACCATCCGGCTGGCTCATCCCGACACCAATCAACTTGCCTACCATTTGGTCAGCATTGGTAGTCCGTTTATCCCAGTCTGTCATACGTACAAACATGGTTGCGGCATTGGTTTTGTTAGCCCCCGTCAACAACTCAAAACCATTCACTGCAAATTCGTGCGCAGTGGCAGGGTCTTTAGCAATGGCGGAACGGATATTTTCCGTGGTTTGTGAAGTACGTTTCAACGTCGCGCCATCGGGCATCACCACGATACTGATCACATAGCCCTGGTCTTCCGCTGGCACAAACCCACCCGGCACAGTACGGAACAGCAGGATCATGACAATCAACATGCCACCAAACACTACCGCACCAATGATTTTATGATGCAAGGTCAGGTTGACCGTGCCGGTATACAGCTTGGTTAAACGCTCGAAGCCTTGGTTGAATTTTCTGAAAAACGCATTTTCATGATGACCATTTTTCAAGATCATCGCGCACAAGGCCGGGGTCAGCGTTAACGCGACCACACCGGAAATCACCACTGAAATGGCAACGGTGACCGCAAACTGGCGATACAACTCACCGGCAATGCCGCCCTGGAAAGCCACGGGAACAAACACCGCGCACAACACCAGCACAATCGCCACCACGGCCGCCTGCACCTGGGCGATG
>CAKZJM010000017.1 GCA_936943315.1 uncultured Methylophilus sp.
CCTGCTACCCCGGCCTGCACGCCATCTGGGGCCACCGCGTCAGCCATTGGCTGTGGACGCACGGCTTCAAGTGGCTGGCGCGGCTCAACTCGAATTTCGCCCGCTGGCTCACCGGCATCGAGATCCACCCCGGCGCCACCATCGGCCGCCGCTTCTTCATCGACCACGGCATGGGCGTGGTCGTTGGTGAAACCGCCATTATTGGGGATGACTGCACGCTTTATCACGGCGTGACCTTGGGCGGCACGAGCTGGAACAAGGGCAAACGTCACCCCACACTCGAATCTGGCGTAGTCATTGGCGCCGGGGCAAAAGTACTCGGTCCGATTACCATCGGCAAAAACGCCAAAATCGGCTCAAATGCCGTGGTGGTCAAAGATGTGCCCGAGGGGGCGACTGCAGTCGGCATTCCCGCCCGTATTCTCGAAGAAGAAAAAGCCAAGCTGCGCCAGGATGCGGCCCAAAAAATGGGCTTCAATGCCTATGCGGTGGGTAATGATGAGAATGATCCCATGATCAAAGCGATCAATAGCCTGCTGGATCACGCACACAAGCAGGAAGCCGAAATCGCTGAGCTTAAAACCCAGTTAGCCAAATTAAGTGACGCTGAAACCGACAGCAATGTGGGTGAAGCCTTTGCCAAAAAGCCAGAATAACAGCACATCCCCGGCTCATTTTTGTTAGCCGAAGGCTGCTGCCAGGCTGTTCCACGTTATTTCATTTCATACAGAACTTTTCAGTCATAATAATTGACTAAAACAGTAGGTTATTATATTATTCACCTCTGTTTTAAAAGGTCATCTCAAGATGCGATTAACTACCAAAGGACGTTTTGCCGTTACTGCAATGCTGGATATCGCGCTGTTCGAAGCAGACAAGCCAGTGACACTGGCTGGCATCAGCGAACGCCAAAGCATTTCCCTGTCTTATCTTGAACAGTTATTTAGCCGTTTACGTAAGCAGGGCCTGGTTTCTAGCGTACGCGGACCTGGTGGTGGTTACCGTATTGCCAAAGCTCATCACGAAATCTCGGTTTCTGACATCATCACTGCGGTTGATGAACAAATTGACGCCACCCAATGTGGCGGCAATGAAAATTGTCATGACGAGGGCCGTTGCATGACGCATGAATTATGGGCATCGTTGAATGGCAAAATCCTTGAATATTTATCAGGGGTCAGCCTGGCAGACATGGTAGACATGCAGCGCAAAAAAGGGGCTGGGACCGTCGTATTTTCGCCAAGAAAATGTGATTCTGAGGCAAC
>CAKZJM010000018.1 GCA_936943315.1 uncultured Methylophilus sp.
GGCGATGCTTCCTGCTTGCGGTGATGCGTACGTGGCATAGTTAAGGGTTGAAATGATCTTGCTGTTGTTGAATATGGGCCATGCGTGCCTGATTACGCTCTAATGTCAGCCGGTAATTCGCCAACGTCGCCTGGGCGCGTGCCATCAGGCTATCACCCTGATAGGTACCATCGGCTTCCTGCACGCCAGCTTCGCAATCGGTCAGGTGGGCAATGCCTTCCAGCACGTGGTCAATGGCAATAATCTTGAACATGCCATTGTTAACGGCGCTCACGACAGTTTCATCCAGAATCAGGTGACGCTGATTGCGTTTAGGGATAATCACTCCCTGCTCGCCATTGAGGCCCAACGCCTGGCAGACGCGGAAGTAACCTTCAATTTTTTCGTTCACGCCACCAATCGGCATGACTTCACCGAATTGATTCAATGCCCCAGTGACCGCAATCCCCTGCTTGATAGGCAAGCCAGTCAGAGCTGAAAGCAAGGCAAACAACTCGGCACAGGAAGCAGAATCGCCTTCGACGCCGTTATATTCCTGCTCGAATACCAGAGAGGCGTTGAGACTCAACGGCGCCAGCGCCCAAAAGCTGGCGCTGAGCCAGTTTTGCAGGATATAAATGCCCTTGTCATGGGTAGGGCCGCTCATTTCTACTTCACGGTCGATATTGATCACACCACTGCGGCCGGGATAACAGCGGGCAGTGATGCGGATGGGTGACCCAAAGCTGGCATCCCCGAGTTCAATATGGGTCAAGCCGTTGACTTGCCCAATGACATTGCCATCTACCTGGATCAGCAACTCGTTATCAATGATCGAGTCACGGATCTGGGTTTCAAAAAACTGCTGGCGCAGCAAGCGTGCGGAGAGCGCCTGTTTAACATGCTCATCAGTCACCAGACGTGCGTTTCCGGCCACGGAAGCGCTCTCATGCATGAGCTGGTCAAGCTGAGCGAATCGCGTGCTGATGCGGCCCTGGTCTTCTTCGATCCGGTGCATGAACTGCAACATGACATTGACCGCCGCGCCGCTAAAATGCGGCAACACCTGTTGCTGGCATTTGCGTGCGATATACCCGGCCACCCAGGCGTAGTTGTCCAGCGTGGCGGCCACACGGTCTTCAAACTCGACTTTGATCGGGAAAAAATCGAAGAAATCGGGCTGCGCTTCCAGGCAGTCGTAATAATCTTCGCGGCTGGCGATCATGACAATCTTCACATGTATGGGCAGTGCGCCGTGGCGGTTACCACCGGCGCCTTGCTGCGCATGATTGGCCCAGTCTTCTATTTGCACTTCACGATTGCGCATCAGGCGGTAAAGCTTCTCCAGCAGCGCACTGCCATTGCCTTCATCCTGCATGAGGTCGCGCAGGTGCAATAACAGCATGCCCCCATCAGCATGATGCACACTACCCGCACGCAAGCGCAAAAAATCCGGCCACTGCGCCGCTTCGCCAACTGCGGTTTCCAGCATGCCAAACAAGGCCGCGAATCCCGGATCTTTTTCTTCCACCACCGGTTGCTTGACGCCTGCCGTGAGATTGGCACGCTGATCCACCAGCACATTCACGCGAAAGCGTGACAAAAACCCTTCATTGACAAGTCCATCCGCGCCGTTTTCGCCGTCATTGCCCAGTTGTTGCCAGGCCTGCAAATAGGCCAGCACTTCGGGTTTGATGACATTAAAAAACGGAGATAACTTGGCGCTGCTCAATTGCGAACGCAAGCTATCCACGCGTTCTTCGAGCCAGGTTCCGGCCTGTGGCAGATTGACTTGCCCATTGGCATCTAACCACTGCTGCATTTCGGCAATCAGCGCCTTGATAAAAGACTCCATGACCGTGCGTAATTGCGCACCCAAGCCGGCGGGCAATTTAATGTAATGCGCACAGGATTGCTGGCTAAAATCGTATAACGCCACCAGATCGGTCAATGAACTGTCGATACCCGTCAGGGCTGAGGCCTTCATGGCAGCCATGGTGAGCCCTGCCCGGCCAGAGCCAGGTGTGCCCAGCACCAGCACATTGCAACCGGCTTGCTGTAACGACAAGCCCAGCATCAGCGTTTTTTGTGCTTCTGGCTGCAATTTCCAGCCATAGTCGGTCAGGCTTAAGTCAGCCGCGTCCAGCAGCTCTTCGGTGGACTCAAACGACATGGGCGACAGTTTGTAGGAAACGGTCATTTCATTCGGGCTGAGGACTTGAATCATTGAGGCAGTTTCCATTGTTGTTTTGCTTGTTCATCGGAGGCCCTGGCTTCTACCCAGTGCTCACCAAAGTCACCGATTTCCTTTTTCCAGAACGGCGCTTCGGTTTTGAGATAATCCATCATAAAGGCACAGGCTTCAAAAGCCGCCTGACGGTGCAGGCTGGTGGTCGCCACCAGCACAATCTGTGATTGCGCAGGCAAAGTACCTACGCGATGTATCATGCGTACGCCCAGCAATGGCCAGCGCTTGGCAGCCTGTTGCGCAATCTGTTGCAAGGCTTTTTCTGTCATGCCCGGGTAATGCTCGATGACCATTTCACTTAACTGGCCATTAGTAGAAACTTCACGCACCAACCCCACAAAATTCACCAGCGCGCCTGCCTGTGGCGTCGCAGCCTTGAGCTGCTGCAACTCGTGGCCGGTATCAAAATCTTCCGGCTGCACGGAAATATTCAGATAGACTGCCTCGTTCAAGTTAGCCTCCGGTCACAGGTGGAAAAAATGCCACCTCATCGCCTTCATCAAACGTCGCCATGTCGTCCACCAACTCATGGTTGATGGCTGCACGTACCACGCCACCGCCATTAAACAGCTTTTGCCAGGTGTCGCCGCGGCCTGACAACCAGGACTTGAGTGCCACAATAGTTTCTACACCGTCAGGCAAATCCACATCCTCAGAGGAGTAATTGACCACCTCTTTGATACGTGCAAAATATAAAATGGTGATCTTCATGTAGGGGTGTTCTTTCCAACGTCGTCTAATTCATCCAGCAACTCCAGCGTTTCCAGGCCTGCGGCCTGTGCCAGTTCTACTTTTTCAATCTGGGCAAAACGCCTGGAGATTTTCTGGCTGCTGATATGTACATCCTGCGCATTTTCATGCGCCTGGCGGATATTATCGGCCAGTTTCTTCATGCGGGTATCAAAGCGGTCAAAGTCTTTGCTGAGCTTACCCAGCTCATCCTTAATAATATGCACTTGCTTGCGCATTTCAACATCTT
>CAKZJM010000019.1 GCA_936943315.1 uncultured Methylophilus sp.
ATGGTTTTCTTCCAGTGTGCAGGGCCGGTGTTGTGCACCGACTCACCACTTGCACTGACGGCCACGGTCACAGGCATATCCACCACTTCAAACTCGTAGATAGCTTCCATGCCCAATTCTTCAAACGCCAATACACGGGACTTTTTAATCGCCTTGCTCACCAGATAAGCCGCGCCACCCACTGCCATCAAGTACACTGACTTGTGCTTGGCAATTTCTGCCAAGGCCTCTTCGCCTCGCTCGGCTTTGCCAATCGATCCAAGCAGGCCAGTATTCAGCATCATCTCTGTATAGCTGTCCATACGGGTGGCCGTGGTGGGTCCGGCAGGCCCCACCGCTTCGTCGCGCACCGCATCAACTGGGCCGACGTAGTAAATAAACTTGTTGGTAAAGTCTACTGGCAATGGTTCGCCTTTCGCCAGCATGGCTTGGATGCGCTTATGGGCTGCATCACGCCCGGTCAGAATTTTGCCTGTGAGCAGCAAAGTATCACCGGGCTGCCAGCGTTGTGTTTCCTCAGGCGTCACGGTTTCCAGATTCACGCGTTTGGCTTGGGGGCTGGGTGCCCAGTGCACATCAGGGTACACCTCAGGGCTAGGCGGCGTTAATTCGGCCACACCTGAACCATCCAGCGTGAAATGCACATGGCGTGTGGCTGCACAGTTAGGAATAATCGCCACCGGCAAACTGGCCGCATGGGTCGGATAATCGAGAATTTTTACATCCAGCACGGTGGTCAGGCCACCCAGGCCCTGCGCACCGATGCCCAATTGATTGACCTTTTCGTATAGCTCCAGCCGCAGTTCTTCAATGCGGTTTTGTGGCCCGCGCGCTTGCAACTCCTGAATATCAATCGGTGCCATCAGTGATTCTTTGGCCAGCAGCATGGCTTTTTCGGCGCTTCCGCCTATGCCTATGCCTAACATGCCTGGCGGGCACCAGCCCGCGCCCATTTCAGGCACCACTTCCAGCACCCAATCGACGATGCTTTCGTTAGGGTTCAACATCGCCAGCTTGGACTTGTTTTCAGAACCGCCACCTTTGGCAGCAACCTGCACCTCAACAGTGTCACCAGGCACCATTTCGATATGCGTGATTGCAGGCGTATTATCTTTGGTGTTTTTACGCGCCCCTGCCGGATCGTTCACAATGGAGGCGCGCAAGGTATTGTCAGGATGCAAATACGCCCGGTGCACGCCTTCATTCACCATCTGCTCAACCGTCATATCGCCTTCAAAGCGCGCTTGCATGCCTATTTTGACAAAGGCCACCACAATGCCGGTATCCTGGCACAAGGGGCGCTTGCCCTCGGCACACATACGGGAGTTGGTCAAAATCTGGGCAATCGCATCTTTGGCAGCCGGGGAAGCTTCTTTTTCGTAAGCCTCTGCCAACGCGCGGATATAGTCTTCCGGATGGTAGTAAGAGATGTATTGCAGGGCATCTGCAACACTCTCGATAAAATCTTGGGTTTTAATCAGGGCCATGATAGGTTCTTTAGCGGGCATTGCTTTTTAAATAGGCAATGGCAGGACTGACATCTTTACGCAAGATTTTACCATTTTTGGTGCGTGGAAACTCTTTGGCCAAGTAGACTGTTTTGGGAGCCTTGTAGGCAGCCAAATGCTGTTTACCAAACGCCATCAAGTCTTCAGGCGCAATCTCGGCATCCGGTTTGGGGATCACATAAATCACCACCAGCAATTTGTCTTTCTCGATTTCTTCACCCACAGCGGCACAATCCGCCACGGCCGGGTGGCCCTTATACACACGTTCGATTTCATAGGGCGATACGCGGTAGCCAAAGCTCTTGATAATGTCATCCTTGCGGCCCAGGAACCACAGATAACCATCGGCATCATACTTGGCATAATCCCCGGTAAAGAAATAGCCATCATGCTTGTATTTGGCGGTTTCTTCCGGCAGATTCCAATAACTCAGGAACAAACCTGGATCGTTATCAGGCACACAAATCATGCCCTCCTCGCCTTCAGCCACCGGCTCGCGAGTATCAGGATTCAACAGCACAATATCATGCCCTGGCTGGGGGAAGCCCGCCGAACCGGCGCGTATTGGCCGGAAAATGCTTTGAGACAAGTAGTAAGAAAACTCACTCATGCCGACTGCTTCATAAATATCGAGCCCGAAACGGTCACGCCATTGGCTTAACACCTCGTCAGACAAATGCTCACCCGCGCTCATAAAGTGGCGCACACTGGGAATATCGGCCTGCGTAGCTGTCGTTTTTTGCAGCAGCTGGCGGTAAATCGTAGGTACACCAATAAAAATAGTGGCTTTGTGTTTCGCGATCAAATCCAGCCATTTTTGCGCATCATTTTTACCCTCGTGCACAATCACCGTCTTGCCCAGATATAAAGGGTCCATCAGGCCGGTGCCCAGCACATAAGTCCAGTTAAACTTGCCGGAATGCATAATGCGGTCTTGCGCCGTCTCACTGTAATTAAACCAGTATTGCGCCGCAGGCTGACGACCCAGCAAAGCACGGTGCGCATGCAAAACGCCTTTGGGATAACCGGTGGTGCCAGAGGTATACACCAGATAGGCTGGATCTTCACCGCGGGTGGCATAAGCCGGGGCCACTTGTTGCACCGCCTGTAATGCTGCCTCAAGTGAGACGACATTAAATCCATTGGCAGGCACGACTTCACCGGTCAGTTGGGTAAGCAACACATGCTTGAGGTTGGGTGTTTGCGCAATATTCTGCTGCATTTTGGCCGACATGCCAGCCCAGGCTGCCGCATCTGTCACCAATACCACCGCGCCGGAATCCTTTGCCAGATAAGCGATCTCTTCCGCCGTCAGCAAGGTAGAGGTTGGCACAGAAATCGCCCCCGTTTTCATCGTGCCCAAAAACGCTGTTGGATAATCCAGGCTATTCGGCAACCGAATCAGCACGCGGTCTCCCGGGCTCACCCCTAAATCACGCAACACCTGGGCAAACTTGTCCGTCCGCACTGCCAGCTCGGCAAAGGTAATGGTGCCCGTGCCAAAGGTATCGTCCTCCACAATCATGGCGATTTCATCCGCCTTGGCGGTGCCCAGATGACGGTCACTGCAAGACACTCCGATATTGAAAAACTCGGGAATCTCCCATTGCCATTGTGGATAAGGGGCTAACTGTGTCATGTTCAAACCTTTCCAATCACTCTATGCACGCATGGTTGATGCAATGCTGTTATATGCATTTCTTTTGAAAATGCTTTTTAAATCTTCAATGACGCTTAAACGCTCATCAATGAGCGAGCGGGATGAAGCACAAGGCGCACGGAACACAGAAACCGGAATGTACTTAACGTACATGAGGATTTCGAGTACCCATGAATAACAGCCTGCAACGCCGTGATTCGCCCGCGCAGCCATTGATTTAAAGCAGAATGCCGTAGGGCCAGTTTTGTCTTACCACTTGCGCCGGCATCAACTGCAATACATGCAATGCAAATTCCATATCGCTCACCTTGAGCGCGCGTAACGCATGCGCTCTCAACAAGGTCTGCAATGCTTTACCAAACATGGGCGGGTCCAGCATCTCGCCCTCGAACTTGATTGCACCACCCAACAAGGCATCCGCTTCAATCGCAGCTTTCAGGATCGCGACCTTCTGGTTAATTTCTGTCGGTGACGGCGTGTAAGCCGTTTTACACAAGTGGATGTGGCCGGGGTGAATCACCTGCTTACCGGTGAGGCCCATGGCCGCTTCCTGGCACGCATGTTTGTACACCACGCGCGACTCGTTATCGCCATGCAAATCCAACCAGCGCCTAACATCATGCGGCTCGACAAACTTATCAGGCATGATATTGCTGCCGATCAGGGTTTCTACCCCGCCAATCACGCCTTTACCGGCAATCCTGGCTTCAAAAATCAGCTGGTTGATAAAGTAAAACAACTCTTCAATCCAGTGTTCAGGCGTGATATGGATGCCCAACGCTTTGGAAAAGTCATGGATACCAAACACCACATGCTTGACCGTATCGTATTGCATCAGGTCAGGCGCGATCTTGAGCGACTTTGGGTGCTCGATAATGGGCTGTATGGTGATATGCGGATTAATGCTCAGCAAAAAACTGGAAAGATCGCGCACTTCGGCCGCGCCGTAAGACTCACCGGCCTTCGCCAGCATGACCACA
>CAKZJM010000020.1 GCA_936943315.1 uncultured Methylophilus sp.
GATGGCTGGGTGTCGTCCTCTTTGGTTACTTTCTGGGGGACAAGCACCAGAAAGTAACTCGCCTAGAGGCGAAAGAGAATAATATTTTTATTAAATATTATTTGAGCCAGCGCGCACTCAAATAAACTAGCTGGTTCTCTGTCAACGATACTGCCCCAATTCCGCTTCCCTCTGCGTCTTCCCATACCCCGCCTGTACCCGCAGCGCCCGGCCAATAAACGCATTAAGCTTTTTCCTGGCTTCATCAATCAAATCCCTATCCGTAAACACCTGCGGATACTGATATGACAACCAGCTATATAAACTCAAATGCTGGCAGATCAATTCCGCCTGCTCGAGATATTGCGCTTGCTGGCCACTCAGCCAATCTGGCATATGAGGCAATGCCCGTGCTTGTTGTGTTGCCAAGGCTTCCACGCATTGCACAAAATAATCCCTGGCGATGGGCACTTGTATCGCCAGCGGCGCGCACATCAGGCGGTATTTGTCACGCATACTGAGTGTGGGTGCCACTTCATCGATAAGTAAAGCCTGCTGGTATTGCAGTGGCGTGACTTGCCACTGCAAACTGCTAGCTTGCTGGCGTTGATATTGTGTGTGCAAATATTCGACGCATTCGGCCAGCCGCCAGGTGGGGATTTGCTGGCTTAACGCTTCAATGTCAGCGCCACCGACGGCAATGGGCAAGGCAAACAGCGGAGCCGTATCGTCAGCTTGCAACATGGCGTGCAAATGCCATTGTTCGTCGTCTTCGAGCACCGTGACATAACCGGTGTCATATAACCCATGCCTGCCAGCGCGGCCTGCAATCTGGCGCATTTCGGTGGCGTTGAGTGGGCGCGGGGCAACGCCGTCAAATTTGTGAATGTTGGCAAAGATGACCCGGCGGATCGGCAAATTAAGGCCCATGCCAATGGCATCTGTCGCGACCAGTATTTGCGCTTCGCCACTGGCAAAGCGGGCAGATTCTCCACGGCGGACTTCTGGCGAGAGTGCGCCGTAAATTGTGGCGACGCTGAATCCCCATTGGCGGATACGTGCGGCCAGGGTGAGTACGTCTTTGCGGCTAAAGGCAATGATCGCATCACCGGTGTGTAATGTCTTGTGTAACTTCGAGGCATGG
The DNA here is from genome assembly GCA_936943315.1 of uncultured Methylophilus sp. Lineage (GTDB taxonomy): Bacteria > Pseudomonadota > Gammaproteobacteria > Burkholderiales > Methylophilaceae > Methylophilus. The sequence continues at coordinate 1,124 of CAKZJM010000020.1, forward strand.
TAACGCGCACCGCATATGCTTTGATCTTCTATCAGCAGGGGAGTCATGCGCTGCAAGTGGGTGAGGGTATAAGGCTCGTTTAGCGCCTCTAACACGCGCGTGCAACTCTCGGTGACACTGTTTGCGCCACATATAAACACCTGCTTGGCGGGCACACCGACCAAGGCAGCTGTCCACGCGCTGCCACGGTCCGGGTCCATCAGCATCTGTATTTCATCAATCACGGCGACATCAACGGCCATGTCTGGCCGCAGCATTTCAATGGTTGAAGCTGTATGCTTTGCGCCAGGGATCATCACGCGCTCTTCACCGGTGACTAAATTGCATGGCACGCCAGCCTGCATCAGCCGGTCGCGCACTTCCATCGCCAGCAGACGTAACGGGGCGAGATAGACGCCAGACTCGGCTTGCCGCAGGGTTTCCAGAGCCTGGTAGGTTTTGCCAGAATTGGTCGGGCCGACATAAAAGTGGTGTTGGCGGCGCTGTTGACGGGCGAGGGGAAAGCGGCTGAGGTAGCGATCAAAAGCAGTGAGAGACATATCAGTCATTCTAGCAAAACGGCGCCGGAAGCCTGAAATAAGTCTGTAAGTGGGATAAGTGAAAGGTACACGGAACCGGGTTTGCGGTGCGCATTTAAGTGCATGAGGATGCTGAGTCACGCACAAGACAGAAATTTGCCTGCGCAGCCATTTATTTCCGAGTTTCCTTTAGAATGGCGGGATGCAGATTAAATTACTTTCCGATCAACTCATCTCTCAAATTGCCGCCGGTGAAGTGGTGGAACGCCCGGCCTCCGCGCTTAAGGAGTTGCTTGAAAACAGTGTGGATGCGGGCAGTACGCAAATACAGGTTGCACTGCAACAAGGCGGGATGAAGCTACTCAAAGTGACCGACAATGGGCATGGCATTGCCAAAGATGAGCTGGAACTGGCGCTGACCCGCCACGCCACCAGCAAGATTCAAAGCCTGGATGATCTGGAACAAGTGGGCAGTTTGGGTTTTAGAGGAGAGGCGCTGGCCAGTATTGCGTCTATTTCACGCACGGTACTCACCAGCCGTCAGCAGGCGGCCAGCCACGCTTGGCAAATTGCTGCCGAAGGCACGCATCAGCAAACCATCAGCCCGGCCGCCCTGGATGCCGGCACCATCGTCGAAGTGCATGATTTGTACTTTAATACTCCGGCACGGCGAAAATTCCTCAAAACCGAGAATACCGAGTTTGGTCATTGCGAAGACGCGTTTACGCGTGTCGCTTTGTCACGCCCTAACGTCGGATTTTTGTTACAGCATAACGGCAAGGCCATTACGCGCCTGGCAGCGAACACGCCGCAGCAACGTATTACTGATGTATTGGGCAGTGAGTTTGCTGCGCAAAGTGTGTGGCTGGAAGAGGACAGCGGTGGCTTGCGCTTGTGGGGTATGACGGCTTCACCGACTTACCAGCGCCACAGCCGCGATAGCCAATATGTGTTTGTGAACGGCCGGTTTGTGCGGGATAAGCTGATTGCACACGCCATCAAGCAAGCCTACCAGGATGTGTTGCATGGCGATAAACACCCGGCGTTTGTATTGTTTCTCGAGCTGGATCCGTCATTGGTGGATGTGAACGTGCACCCGGCTAAAACGGAAGTCCGTTTCCGCGAATCGCAAGCCGTGCACCGCTTTATCTTTCATAGCCTGCACAAAGCGCTAGGCAAGACTTCGGCCGAGATTCAGGCCAGTCAGCCGGTACAAGCCCCATTTAATCCATTCAGGCCAGTTGCTGCGCCTGCCTTTAGCATGCCCCGGGAGCAGGTAGAAATACCATTGCAAACCCGCTCCGTGTTTGATTATCAGTCCGACAGGGCGGTTAATCGTAGCCCCGCAGTCGCGCAGCAGTTTTATGGCCAATTGTATGGTGATTTAAAACCTGATTTGAATCTGGATCATGTGCAAGCTGGACATCTTGCGGATACGCCTATAAATCCGGGGACATCTATCAATTCGTCAACGGCTCAAGATCAAGCTGATGCTCAAGCACCGCAGCAATATCCGCTCGGCTTTGCTCTGGGGCAATTACACGGCATTTATATCCTTGCGCAAAATGCGCAGGGCTTGGTCGTTGTTGATATGCATGCCGCGCATGAACGCATCATGTACGAACGCCTGAAAAATGCCTTGAGTGAGCAGGCCATTTCCACGCAACCTCTGCTGATCCCCATCAGTTTTTATGCAGAGAAGGTGGAAATCGCTACCCTGCAAAGCCTCAATGGCAGTGATACCTTGCAACAGCTCGGTTTTGATCTCGCCACCTTGTCACCCACCACCATTGCTATCCGCGCCGTACCCACCATGCTCAGGGAGGCAGATGCCGTTGCGCTGGCACGGGCGGTATTACGCGATTTGAACGAGTATGGGGCTAGCCGTGTCATGCTCGAACGGCAAAATGAAATCTTGGGCACCATGGCGTGTCACGCCGCCGTGCGGGCCAATAGGCAACTCACAATCACTGAAATGAACGCATTGTTGCGGGATATGGAAGTGACGGAAAGAAGCGGGCAGTGTAACCACGGCAGACCCACCTGGTTTCAGGTAAGTCTGGGGGACCTGGATAAGATGTTTATGCGGGGGCAGTAGCGATAGTGCATTGAATTAAAAGCACTTTATTCGTCAAAGCTGAAATCTAGCGTAAATTGCGCTGAGTCGGCATGAGCCAAGCTATCAGCACGTAGCAGGCCGCTGGCTTTCACACCTAATAATCGTATCTTCTTATCTAAATCTATCCTTTTCAGGCATTTTCCGGCACAAAGCCGCAATGATCTTGCATCACTGATGGGTGCTGGCAGTGTCAGGTCGCGCGTGACCGTTTTAAAGTCATCAAAGCGCAGCTTGATGCCAATTTTGCGGCAGGTGTAGCCCTTTTGCTGCAAATCGCTGTTGAATTGGCTGGAAAAGTACTCTTTTCCGCCATCCGACCGCAGGCATTTGATCTTCCTCTCCAAATCCCGTTCCACCATCTTCTGGAGGCTCCGGAAACACTCGAAGACTTCGCTCTTCC
>CAKZJM010000021.1 GCA_936943315.1 uncultured Methylophilus sp.
GGTGCTGATGTGTTGGAACTGATGGTGCACCAGATAAGGGATGTACAGTGCGCAAGCGAACAGGGCCAGCCAGATGACGCAAAACGCGAGATTAATCCCGCCGATACGATGCCACCACTCCCGCGTGCTTACGTCAATCAAGCGTCCACCCAAGCCCATCAAAGCGACCAACCCAGCCGAAATCACCAGTGAAACCACAGGCACCCCCAAGCCTATCCAGTAATTAGGGGTGATATGCGTCTCTTCATCCGCAGCGGGATACATGGTTAAAAGCTGTTGCCAGCTTTCATTGGGGAACGCCCGCAACAGCAGGGTGAAGCCCGCCACGCCGCACAAAAATGCCAGTAGCGGATATAAGGCGTGGGCAGCCGTCAGGCAAGCCTGGCGACTAAAATAAAATGAGGTGACCAGGCTCACCAAGGCCAGGGCGACGCCGGTTTTACCCACCATGGTTTGCCAGGCGTTCTCGCCCAGTTGCCACAGCAGCGCGCTATCGAAGCTAAAGGCGGGTAACACGGTAGGGTGTATGCTGGAATGGCTGAGAAAAATCACCGACATCATCAGGCAGACCATCACACACAGTAGCAAGACCTGATTAAGCAGGGTGTTCGCCATCCATTGGGCGAGGGCAGATAAGGTGTCGCCGGTGAATAACCCGGTTTTGGGTGTCAGATAATTACTGTAACTACGTAACCAGAGAATGGCTTGCTCAGTGGCCGTGGGCTTGCGTGGGGTAGCGGTTTCCGGTTGGGTGGAGAGCACCAGTTCGGCCTGTACCGTATTCACATGATTGCTATGTTTGACCAGGCTGGAGAACCAGGCACCGATATAACCGCCGCCAGACACGGTTGAAAGATAGTCAAATTTGGCTAATAACCCCTTTTGGGCGAACCCTTGCAAGATGCCCAGGTTAAGCGTGGCACTGCGTATACCGCCTCCCGAGAAGGCCAGGCCGATCAAGTTGTTGCGGTGTATCCCCTCGCGCAAATGCGCCATGCCTCGAATCTCGGCATCCAGCACCGTATCAAAAAAATGCGTTTTGTAGGGGTCAGTTTCGTCCGGCTGGTCAGTTGGGTGCATGGCAGTCTCCCCGAGAGATTGTTTATATTATTGAATGCATGTATTTATCTCATGTATTTATTCCATAGTAGCGCTGTATCATTTATGTGACAACTGTCTTGAGCCCCGTGGCTGGCGCATCTCTCTCTTCACCGCCAAGTCATGGCAAGCCGGCCTAAATTGTGAGAGGATGACGAACCAGGGTGGATCATAAAAAAGCAGTAGGAGCGAATAAGAGTGAACAGTGCAATACGAGGGTTATGGCTGCTGGTGACGGCATTTTTATTGCTGAGCCAGCATGGATACGCAGCGGAAAAAGGCTTGTTTTGGCAAATGGAATCGCCAGACGGAAAAATCAGTTACCTGTTTGGCACGATGCATACCGATGACAACCGGGTCACTGAGTTTTCGCCGACGGTGATACAGGCCTTGAAAAATGCAGACACGTTTATGCTTGAAGTTGCGGATGCACCGCCTGCCAGTCTGTTGCAACTGCCCCAAGGCAATTTAAAGCAATATTTGACTGAAGCGGAGCTGGATCAAATCGCCAGGCTGGCAGACATCCATGTGATGCCCATGGACATGGCGCTAAAAATGAAGCCATGGTTGCTTGCCGTGTTGTTTGATCTACCCAAACCGCAAACGCCTTTTGCCCAAGACCTGTTGTTAAAGGCCAAAGCCGAAGAACTGGATAAACGGGTGCTCGGCCTGGAAAGCCCGCAAGAACATTTTGGGGTGATGGATAATTTGACCACAGAGGAACAGTTGCAGATGTTGCGCGCGGTGTTGAAACGCAGCCAGAAACAAAAAGAACGGGATTTTGAACAGCTGATGAAAGCTTATCTGGCGGGCGATGCTGAACAGGTCGCGAATATGGATGATGCCATGACCCGCGGAGTGATCCCCGATGCTTTATGGCAGCGTATGCGCATCAAGCTGTTGGATGAACGCAATGTATTAATGGCAGCCCGCAGTCTTGAGCAGGCCAAACAGGGCAGGGTATTTATTGCAGTGGGCGCCGCCCATCTGGCGGGTAAAAATGGGCTGATCCAGGCTTTCAGACAGGCGGGCTTTAAACTGACGCCGCTCAAAAAGTAAGCAGATTCAGGCGTGTTTTTGCGCCATCTCGTGCGCGATGCGGGTAATGTGGGCGACAAAATCAGCATCTTCCCCCACTAGCAACCTGGGCAGATGCTGGCGAAAATCTTCGCGCACACACCATTCCCGCATGTAGTCCTCCCACGACATCCAGCGCCGCAAGCGTTTGCCACGCATGTCAGGGTCATACGCAAGCAAATACGCGCGTTCAAACAATGAAATCAAAATCTCAAACAACACCAGCTTGCGTTCTTCCTGTTCTGCTGACATCGGTAAGGATTCACTGTGCGAGCGTAATTGCAGGTCAGGATTAGCCATGACCAGCTTTAAAAAATCGGTGTAGTTGTCTGCCAGTAACTGGTAAACCTCTTCATCCTCGTTTTCGCGCTCCTTGCGTTGTTCGAGCACAAAGGTCAGGATGGCCAGCGGCAAGCCGACCACTGTGACAACATAGCTCAGTAATTCCCAAGTTTCGATAGACATAATGAGGGCCAAATGGCGGTTATTTGCCCGGCGCATAAGTGAGCCGGTGATTTTATTTTTTGGAGGCTTTTTATCGCTGATTTAGTTAAGCACGGCTTTAGTTTAACTGGCTGGCATGCTGCTGGATCACATCCATGCATTCATCAAACTGCAGCGATTTATCAAAAAAGTATTCCACGCCCATGTTTTGCGCCAGATTGCGGTAGTAGCTGTTGCCATGATTGGTCAGCATTACAATATCCGGCGCCTTGAAGGGATACTCTTGCTGGCGTGTATGGCGAACCACATCAAACCCGGTGCCTTTGGCCAGTTCAATGTCCAATACAATCATGTCGTACTGGCGACGGTTAAGTAAATCAATCGCCTCGTCACTGGTCGTGGCGATATCTTTAATATCCAATTGATCACAATCATGCAACATCTCAACAATGACATCGCGGATCAGGGCAGAATCTTCAACTAGCAATAGTCTATACATGACGGCTCAACCAATGATTTCCCCAGGTCCTGTCAAAATGGGTACGGTAAAAATTAACGGTTTTGTGACCTGGTTCATCGTGATATGTTTAATTCAACAACCCATATTTAATGGCGTAGTAAGTCAGGTCCGCATTTGATTTCATGGCCATTTTTTCCAGAATCCGGCTACGGTAGGTACTCACGGTTTTGATGCTGATGAACAATTCATCGGCAATGGCGGTGGGGGTTTGGCCCGCTGCAAGTTTGACAAACACCTGAAACTCGCGGTCTGACAGGGTTTCGTGCAATTGTTTTTCTGACGGGTGGCTCAGCTCATTGGTCATCAATTCAGCCAGTTCTGTCGAGATATAGCGTTTGCCCGCAGCCACTGTACGTATCGCCTGAATGATCTCGTCTGAATCCGCGTTTTTGGATAAATAACCTTTGCAACCGTTACGCATCAAATTGAGTGCGTACTGGTCTTCAGCGTAACCGCTCAACACCAGCACTGGCAATTCGGGTGACACATGTTTGAGTTCATGCAGGGTATCCACCCCGTTCTTGTCCGGCATCGAGATATCCAGCACCATCGCGTCGTATTCATTTTTGCGGACCAGTTGAATAGCCTCGGCCCCGGAGCTGGCTTCTCCCGTCACTTGCAGGTCAGATTCCAGTTCAATCAGATTACGTAAACCATCCCGTACAATGCTGTGATCATCTACCAGAAGAATTCTTTTCATTTTGTTCTCTTAATATTATAAGTTTGCAGATTTTGCCACATCAGCATTCGATTCGCTTGCAGCAGCTTCGGGTTGTGTTTGGTCAACAGGCGCCATTTCGCTTCTAAACAGACTCCAGTCATGACTGATCATGGCGAGTGAGTCAGCAAATAATGGTTTTTTTTGCCAGGCGCCACGCACAGCCACAAATGTAATCACGCCTATAAGGGCGGGTACCAGCATCACTAATCCCAGAATCAGGGAGCGGTTCGGATGCTCCCACAATAATGAAAACAGCCACATCAGCCCCAGGAGGCCGGTGAAAATAAACATGCTAAAC
>CAKZJM010000022.1 GCA_936943315.1 uncultured Methylophilus sp.
CTTTATCCAGCAGCGCCCCCAATAGCTGTATGTTCTCTGCCAGTTGGGCCTCTGCTGAATTTAGGGCACTGGCCGCAATTTTTTTTATCATGACACCTCTCCTCTAGCTAAATATTGTTCTAGCAACAAGCAGGCCATGTTTGGGTTGGTATTTTTTTACTTATAAATCATAAGGTTGAGAAAAACTACACTCGGGCTGCACAGGCATCGGTGCAAGCGTTGCACCGATTTGGCTCAGGCTGCCAGCTATTGGCGTTTAGATGGCTGTGATTGCTTCATCCATGCGGGTGGGCGCATTTCAAGGTGATCAATTCCCGCCTGGCGCAGAAAAGCCCCCTTGTGCGTTTCCTCAGGCATAATAGAGAGATGTGGGTAATCAACCTTGATCATTGGCTACAGCAAGTGCTGGCCGTCTGGCAGTCGTTATCCGCCCAGGGGTGGATGCAGGATGCTTTTCTGCTGCTGGTGTGCCTGGTGGCCTGCCTGCTGCTGTTTCTCGCCGGCACCATCCTCGGCCTGTTCCTGCAGTCACTGTGGGGGATTTTTGTGTCCAGCCGTCATGCTGAAGAGGACCATAAATAGCCTTGGCCGAATAGTCAGCGCGCTTATGGTCTGGGCTTATGGTCCGCTGCGCTCAGTGAGCAATTGCTGTAGCGCCGCCAGTTCTGCCGCCACGTCCTGCCCATAATCCTCATACTGGTGGCCGCCCGTGCGTGCGTACCAATATTTGCTGTTCCAGCTGTCGCCTTCAATTTTGTGCAGCACGGCGTGAATCCAGTTCGCCGTGGTGTCACTGTAATCCTGGGCGATATTGTGTGCAGCGTGCCAATCGCCAGCCTGCGCCAGCGTGACCGCTTGCAACAAATGACTGGCGTTAGACATTCACCGGGTACTCGATGGTGCCCTTCTGGATAAATTCGATTTTGTAACCGTCAGGGTCTTCAATAAAGGCAATGACAATGGTGCCATGCTTCATCGGCCCGGCTTCACGCACCACTTTTGGCTTTCACCAGTTCACAGGCTTTATAGGCATCTTCCACCTCAATCGCCATATGGCCATAGGCCGTGCCCATGTCATAGGCTGTTTTGCCATAGTTGTAGGTTAATTCCAGCACCGTATTGTCGTACTCATTACCATAACCGACAAAAGCCAAAGTGAATTCGCCATCCGGGTAGTCTTGGGTACGGATCAATTTCATGCCCAGCACGCCGGTATAAAAATCGATGGAACGTTGCAGGTCCCCAACACGCAACATGGTATGTAATACTCGCATCATGCACTCCTTGTGATCTGTATGTTTGATTATCTGTTACTGCTTGTGCGCGGTAATGCGCACATATTTTTCCATCAACTGTGCCTGTGTCTCGCGGCGCTCGGGGTCCAGCGGAATGCAGCTGATCGGGCACACCTGCTGGCATTGCGGTTTGTCATAGTGTCCAACGCATTCAGTACACAAGTCCGGATCAATTTCATAAATATCTGCGCCTTGCGAAATGGCCTCATTCGGGCACACCGGCTCGCACACATCGCAGTTGATACATTCGTCGGTAATAAATAACGCCATGACTTTTAAATGTGGATGATTCTATAAAGAGCAAGCGATTAGGCCGCTGCCAGTTTCTGCTTGATCGCTGATTCGACGCCGGGAGACACGAACTGGTTCACATCGCCGCCTAATCGCGCCACCTCGCGCACCAGGCTGGACGAAATAAACATGAACTCTTCAGTCGGGGTCATAAAAAGGGTTTCCAGCTTGGGATACAGTTTGCGGTTCATGCCCGCCAGTTGAAACTCATACTCAAAATCGCTGGCAGCGCGCAAGCCACGGATCACCATCTGCGCGCCTTGTGCCTGAACAAACTGCATGAGTAGGCCATCAAAACCAACCACGCGGATGTTATCGCCTGAAAACACCGATTGTGCCAGCGCCACACGCTCGGACAAGCTGAACAGGGTTTGTTTGCTGGTACTACCCGCCACCGCCACTATGACCTGGTCAAACAGGTTGGCGGCCCTGCGCACAATATCCTCATGCCCCATGGTGATGGGGTCAAATGTCCCCGGATACACTGCCACTCTGACTTTACTCATGCACCTTTACCCCGATATTTTAAGGTGTGTTACTGATTGCAGGCTGCAACAGGTGATAAAACACCTGCCCGGCCTTGCCAGACTTGATCACTTGCCAGTCCGCGTCAGATTTTAACGCATATTCCGCCTCTACATACAGCATACCGTCTTCGGCCAGGTACCTAGACAATTGCGGCAACAGTTTATCCAGCCACTGTTTATGATAGGGCGGGTCGCAGAAAATCACATCATAGCGTTGCCGGTTTTGCGCCAAAAACTGCAAAGCATCCATCTGGCGGATATCTGCCTGCGTTGCGCCCAGCAAGCGCTGGTTCTGCAACAGTGCCTGAAAAGGCGCTTTAGCCAGTTCCAGCATGGTCACCTGCCTGGCATTGCGCGACAAAGCCTCAAACCCCAGCGCGCCAGTGCCTGCAAACAAATCCAGGCACACCTTGCCTGTCATCTCCTGCCCCAGCCAGTTAAACAGGGTCTGCCGCACACGGTCAGCCGTCGGACGCAAGCCTTCCGCATCCGGAAACTTCAGCACCCGGCTGCGCCAGACACCGGCATTCAGGCGAACTTGATTCATAAATGGTGTTCAATCCAATAGCGATAGCAAAGCATGATTATAAGGTGCTTAGGCTGATCAGTCATATTGGCGTGACTGTGAGTACCAGGCCTTATGCTATGATTCACGCCAACAAGCAAAACAACAGGCAAAGGAAAACAACATGGAATTTTTATTTGGGTTCGGTATTTTGGGTAGCCTGGTGGCGCTGGCCCTTGGATTATTCTGGGTCTGGATGCTGATTGACTGCCTGGCAAATCAGAGCGAGGACAAGCTGGTCTGGTTCCTGGTCATTTTCTTCCTGAACCTGCTGGGTGCCTTCTTATACTATTGGCTGGCCCGCAAAAAACGCATCTCGCCGTTAGTGTAGCCGCTGCTATCTGGGTTAAAGCCCAAGACCAAAAAGCCGACATGAAGTCGGCTTTTTTTGTCATCTACTCTGCCCCGACAATCACGGTGGCAAAACGATCTGGGTGTATGCGCCGCTTAAATGCATCATTAATTTGTTGCACCGTCACCTCTGACACATGCTGGTTGAAACTGTCTAGGTAATCCAGCGGCAGTTTGTAAAACCCGATCATATTCAGGTATTCGAGAATTTTGCTATTACTGTCTATCCGCAACGGAAAACCGCCAATCAGGTTATCCTTGGCTGCAGCCAGCTCTTTCTCGGTCACGCCTTTGTCAACAAACTGCTGTACCGTGTCCTTGACCAGTGTCAGCGCTTCATCGGCTTGTTCTTTTTTCGTTTGCAGCCCGATCTGGAACGGGCCTAACTGGCTCATGGGCATAAAGTAGCTATAAACACTATAAGCCAGGCCACGTTTCTCACGCACCTCTTCGGTCAGGCGGGAGACAAAACCGCCGCCCCCTAAAATATAGTTACCGACATACAAAGGGAAAAAGTCGGGATCGCCACGCATATTGCCAGGCTGACCTAACAAAATATGGGCCTGCATGGCCGGGTGCGGTAACTTTTTGACAGTCGGCATATTGAGCGCAGTCACTGGTGGAATGGCTGCAACTGCAGGCCCTTGCGGTAATCCGGCACTTAAACGCTCGGCAATCTGTTTCGCTTCTGCGCTGCTTAAGTCACCCATGATGGCGATCACGGCAGACTTGGCCGTGTAGTAGGTTTGGTAAAACTGGCGCAACTGCGCCACGGTGAGCGATTGCACGGTAGAGATTTCACCGTTCTGGTCCAGGCTGTAAGGATGCATGCCATAGACTGACCGCATAAACGCTTTTTGCGCGATGCTGTCTGGTTCGGTTTCCGCTTCCTGCAAGGCGGCGATGATACGCGCCTGTTCACGTGCCAGGACGCTTTGCGGGAAATCCGGCTTGTGCAATACCAGCGTAAATGCATCTAGCGCAGCCTGCTGCTCACTGGTGAGCGTGCGCAATTTAAAACTGGCACGGTCTGCATCAAAACTACCACCCAAAACCGCGCCAATATCCGCAAAACGGTTAGTGAGTGTTTCTTCTTCCAGCCCGCCAGCAACGAGTGGCATCAAGTGATGCGTCACCGCAGCGGCACCACTGGTTTCAGGGGCATCATAAGCACTACCTGCATGAAAATTGACGCTGATATCCATCATAGGCAACGTATGGTTTTCAACGAAATAGACTTCACTGCCTTCTGGCGTGGTCCAGTGCTGTATGTTCAGCGCGGCCCAAACGCTGGCCGCATACCCTTGCAAGAGCAGCGCCAGCAAAACTGTTTTAAAAAAACCAAATACGTTCATGTTGTTCCTTGATTCACCAAATACTCTGATCATTCACTATCAGAGGCGTTGAATAGTTAGTGCTGATGCGGACGGCCCGCCGGTTTCTGGTTTGGGTCTATGGGCTGGGGATCCAGGCTGACCAGGGTCATCTGGTCGGGCACCAAGTATTTCTTAGCCACGGCCTGCACCTGCTCTGACGTGACTGCCTGTACCCTGGCCGCATTATTCTGTAGCAAAGAAAGCGGATAGCGCGTGGTTTCGAGCTGACCAATCTGCATGGCCTGGTAAAACATCGAATCGCGTTTGTAGACATCTGCCGCAATCACTGCCGCTTTCACCCGATGCAATTCAGCAGCGGTGACCCCCTTGTTTTTGATCTCTTCAATCTGCCTCCAAATCGCTTTGATCAAGTCCTCCTGGGCAACCCCGTCACTTGGCGAGGCGGCCACTTCAAAGGTCGACGTTTGGCCGCGGTTGGTGCTGTCATAGCCCGTATCTATTTCAATCGCAACCGCCTGCTCACGCACCAGTTTCTGGTTCAGGCGTGAGGCATCATTGCCGCTAAGGACACTGGATAATACCTCCAGCGCATACGGCTCCCAGTCCTGCTCGCTGTACGCATCGCCATTTTTGAGGGCAGGCGTGTGAAAACCCATCACAAAATAAGGTAGTTTGGCGGGCGCCTTGACGATGGCGCGGCGTTCACCAATCTGTGCGGGTTCAACTTGCGGTTTACGCGCTGGCAAGGGCTTGGCTTTCAACTGGCCAAAGGTTTTTTCGGCCAGGGCAAATACGTCTTGTGCCTTGACGTCACCCACCACAACCACAGTCGCATTATTGGGCGCATACCAGGTGCGGTACCACTCACGCGCATCTTCAGCCGTCATGTTTTCGAGGTCGTTCATAAACCCCACCACCGGCCGTCCATACGGATGCGCACGGTAGACCGAAGACTCAAACTGCTCATTAACCCGAGACTGCGGTTTGTCTTCCGTCCGCCAGCGGCGCTCTTCTTTCACCACTTCAATTTCTTTGGCAAACTCGGCATCCGTGATTTGCAGGTTGGCCATGCGGTCAGCCTCCAGCTTAAAAGACAACGGTAATCTGGATTTTTCCAGTTGCTGAAAATAGCAGGTGTAGTCTTTGCTGGTAAACGCATTCTCCTTGCCGCCCGCTGCCGCGACCTGGCGTGAAAACTGCCCGGCCGGAACCGCTTTGGTGCCTTTAAACATCATATGTTCAAGCACATGGGCCACGCCGGTTTTGCCATTGACTTCATCTAGCGAGCCCGCCCGGTACCAAACCTGTGACACCACCACAGGCGCACGGTGGTCTTCCTGCACAATGACTTTCAAGCCATTTTTTAATGTTTTCTGTTCAATCTCGGCTTGCGCCATCGCCACTTGGGCGCTCATGCAAACCGCCAGCAATCCTGCCAGGGTAATCTTTTTATTCATGGGGAACATGTTGTATGTGAGACCAATCTAGAAAGTTGGAGTTAAAACCTTGGGTGTGACTGATGCAGCCCTGACTAAGTTCGCCGTCGCTCAGCCATTGCCTGCCCGCAAGGGGTAGCCGCCAGCTTGCCGTGGCGGGAATCGCCGATTCGGCTTAAAATAGGCATATTACCGAGTTTTCAACCGCCATGTTTAATCCTTTTGCTAAAAAATCCGAGCCGATCACGCCCCCAGTCACAGAGGCTAACAGCCTGAGCTGGGCGCAGCGCCTGAAAAATGGCCTCTCCAAAACGCGCCAGCAACTGGGCGGGCAACTCAGCGCCCTGTTTGGTGGCGGCAAAATCAATGAAGAGATTTACGAAGAGCTGGAAACCATCCTGCTTACCTCCGATGTGGGCGTGAGCGCGACTGAACATTTACTGGAAGAATTACGCAACCGCGTTAAAAAGCAGGATCTGCAAGATACCATTGCATTGAAACAGGCGCTCAAGGAGACCTTGCTCGACCTGCTGAAACCGCTGGAATCGCCGCTAGATGTGCGAGGCCACCAGCCTTATGTGATGATGATGGTTGGTGTGAACGGCGCTGGAAAAACCACCACCATAGGCAAACTGGCCAAATACCTGCAAGCGCAAGGCCACAGTGTACTGATTGCCGCCGGGGATACTTTCCGTGCCGCAGCCCGTGAGCAATTGCAGGTGTGGGGCGAACGCAACGACGTACACGTGATTGCCTCTGAGAGCGGCGACCCTGCTGCGGTGATTTATGATGCCATCAATTCCGCCATCGCCCGAAAAATTGATGTGGTGATCGCAGACACGGCTGGCCGTTTGCCCACTCAGTTACACCTGATGGATGAAATCAAGAAAGTACAGCGCGTCATCGACAAGGCATTGCCTGGCGCACCGCACGAGATTTTACTGGTGCTGGACGCAAACACCGGACAGAACGCCGTCAACCAGCTCAAGGCCTTTAATGAAGCCCTTGGCGTGACCGGCCTGGCCCTGACCAAGCTGGATGGCACCGCCAAAGGAGGCGTCATTGCTGCCATTGCCCACCTGAGCCAGCAATCAGCACGTAAAATACCGGTGCGTTTTGTCGGCGTGGGTGAGACGATTGATGACCTGCGGCCATTTAATGCCAATGACTTTATTGATGCATTGATTGATGACTAGCCAAGACACCCTTACCCTAGACAACCCAGACAATCCAAATGATCGCCTTTAACAATGTCAGCATGCGTTACCCCAACAGTGCGCATTTGTTCCGCCAAGTCAGCTTCAACATAGACAAAGGCGACTTTGTTCTGGTCACTGGCCACTCCGGGGCTGGTAAAAGCACTCTGCTCAAACTGATGGCCGGGATAGAACTTCCTTCCAGCGGCCGCATCCTCATTAACGAGCAGGACATCAGCCAGCTACACCCCAACGCCGTACCGTATTTGCGCCGTCGTTTTGGCCTGGTGTTCCAGGACCACAAACTGCTGTATGACCGTAATAGCTTTGAAAATGTGGCCTTACCGTTAAGCATCCAGGGCATTACCGGTGAAGAAGCCGCGCGCCGGGTGCGTGCTGCACTAGACAAAGTCGGCCTGCTCAACAAGGAAAAAGCCATGCCCATCACCTTGTCAGGCGGTGAGCAACAACGGCTGGCGATTGCCCGCGCCGTAGTCAGCCGCCCTTCGATTGTGATTGCCGACGAACCGACGGGTGGCCTTGACCAGGCCGCCTCGCTGGAAATCATGCAGCTACTCAAAGCCTTTAACGAAGTAGGCGTCACGGTGGTCATTGCCATGCACGACGTGACCCGGGTCAGCACCATCGCTTACCGCACCCTGCATATCGACCAGCAAACCATTAGTACCATGCCTGCACAAACAGCCATGCTATGAGAATCATGAGATGAAAAACTGGCTCAACCAACACGCGCTGGCCATAGACCTGGTCCTCCAGCGTTTAAAAACACACTGGCTCAACACCCTCACCATCTGCATGGTGATTGGCATCACCGTCACCCTACCCGGCCTGCTCTTTGTCGCGCTGGACAATTTGCAGGACATGTCACGCTCCATCAAGCAGGATGCGCAGATCAGCGCGTTTCTGAAACCAGCGGTGAATGCGAATATTGTTCAGCGCCTGATTAACGATGTGGAAGCCTTGCCCCAGGTGAAGGAAGTCCGCTTTGTGACCAAGGAAGAAGCCATCAAGCAATTGGGCAATCAGTTTTTGCAAAAAGACCTGCTAGCCGATTTGCCACAAAACCCATTGCCGGATGCCTTGTTTATTACCTTGACCGACACCCAGCCAGCCTCAGTCAAACCCGTGCAGGAGCTACTGCAAAAACGCGGCGAGATCGACGAACTGGTGATCGACAGTGTGTGGATTGAACGCCTGCATTCCATGCTAGTGCTTGGTAAACGTATCGCCATTATTTTTGCCAGCCTGCTCGGGATCGCCATGATTACGGTGATCAGTAATACCGTGCGCATGCAGGTACTCACGCATGAAGCCGAAATTGAAGTCAGCCGGCTCATTGGCGCCACGCACAGTTTTATCCGCCGTCCGTTTCTATACATGGGCGGTGCTTACGGGTTTGGGGGCGGTGTGATTGCGGTGGCCTTGCTGTTTGTGATTGTGTGGAATTTAAAGCAGCCGGTGCAGTTGTTGGCCAACAACTACCAAAGTAATTTTCAACTGGTGTTTCACCTGTTTAATGTGGGTGGGCTGATGCTGGTGGCCACCACGGCCATCGGGTGGATTGCGGCGTTTATTGCGTTGACGCAGAAGCGATAGCGATCCCACTCTCTTCATATTGCGATGTGAGTAACGTTTCTTTTCGCCTTTAGGCGACCATTCTTTCTTATGCTTGTCCATAAGAAAGAAGGCAAAGAACAAGACACCCTAGCTTCCGCTTTTATCCTGCGTTGCTCATCAAAATAAGCGCTCGCGAAACTCGACCTGGCAGCTTATAAAAATCATAAGCTGCTGCGGGACTCGAACAGCCGCTCGCTTGATCTTATTTTGCCTGCGCTACTCGGCGCGGCAGATAGGGGCCC
>CAKZJM010000023.1 GCA_936943315.1 uncultured Methylophilus sp.
CCTGTATTCGGACTATGGCGATAGGTACGCAGGCTTTGCCCATCCACAAACGCGTTAGAGACGGCGTTAATAATATCTTGCCTGTTGCCACCCAGTAATTTGGTGACCACTGCGGTCGAGGCGATCTTTACCAGAATCACATGGTCGAGGCCAACCCGGTTAAAGCTATTTTCCAGTGCCAGCACGCCTTGAATTTCATGGGCCTTGATCATGGCCGTCAGCACATCCTTCATCGTCAGCGGTGCTTTACCTTCAGCAACGTTTTTACGCGACATGTAGTCTGCTGAAGCGAGGATGCCGCCCAGGTTGTCAGAAGGATGTCCCCATTCCGCAGCCAGCCAGGTATCGTTAAAGTCCAGCCAGCGGATCATGGCGCCAATATTGAATGCGGCGAGGATGGGGTCTAGCTGATAGGATGTGCCTGGCACTTTGGCGCCATTCGGCACGACGGTGCCAGCAATCACAGGCCCCAGCAATTTGGTGCAGGCCGGATAATCCAGTGCTTCAAAACCACAGCCCAGCGTATCCATCAGGCAATTGCGGGCCGTGTCATAAGCCTCATCAGACTTGATTTCAAAATCTGCTACGTAGTTGGCAATATCCACAATCACCTGATCTGGATCGGGACGGACGTTGGAAATATGGGCGGACATAATAGATTCTTTCAAATAACAAAATGGAGCCACAAAGGACACGGAGTGCACAGAGAAGATCAAAAGCAGGGTTCTCTCGGTGATCTCTGTGTTCTCTGTGGCAAAAAATTAACGTTTTTCCAAAGCCACAAATGGTCTGTTATCCGGGCCGTTATATTCTGCATTGGGCCGGATGATCTTGTTGTCTATGCGTTGCTCAATGGCATGAGCCACCCAGCCCGTGGTGCGGGAGATCACAAAAATCGGCGTGAACATGCCGGTGGGGATGCCCATCATGTGATAGCTGGAAGCACTGTACCAGTCTAGATTGGGGAACATTTTTTTCTCGTTCCACATGATTTCTTCAATGCGGGCAGAGATCTCAAATAGTTGCATATTGCCTGCATCTTCACAGAGTGATTTGCTGACCGCCTTGATGGATTCATTACGCGGATCGGCGATCGTATAAACAGGATGACCGAAGCCGATAATGATTTCCTTGCGCGCCATGCGGGCCTTGATGTCGGCTTCAGCTTCATCTGGCGTTTGGTAGCGCTCGATGATTTCCATGGCCGCTTCATTGGCGCCGCCGTGTTTGGGGCCGCGCAGCGCACCAATGGCACCAGTTATGCATGAATATAAGTCAGACAAAGTGCCCGCAATCACGCGTGAGGTGAAGGTAGAGGCGTTGAACTCATGCTCGGCATATAACACTAGCGAGGTGTTCATGGCTTTGATATGCAATGCAGAAGGCTTTTTGCCATGAAGAATATGCAGGAAGTGGGCAGCAATCGAGTCGTCATCGGTTTCGACTTCAATACGGACACCACGATGACTAAAGTGGTACCAGTAAATCAGGATGGACCCAAAACATGCAATCAGACGGTCACCCAAGGCTTTTGCGCCGACAATATTGCGGTCTACCGATTCTGGTTCTAAAGTCCCCAACATTGAACAACCCGTGCGCATGACATCCATGGGATGCGCATTGGCAGGAATCTGTTCCAGTACGGCTTTGAGTGCACTGGGCAGGCCGCGCAGCTTTTTGAGCTTTTGATGATATGCAGTGAGTTGTGGTTGGGTGGGCAACTCGCCATATATCAGCAAATAAGCGACTTCTTCGAACGTTGCGTGTTTTGCCAGTTCGAGGATATCGTAACCACGGTAATGCAGGTCATTACCGCTATGGCCCACGGTACAAATGGCCGTAGTGCCAGCAGCCACACCAGCCAGCGCCACGCCTTTTTTGCGTTTGGGCGCGTCGGTAGCCGGAGTAGTCGGATCAGTGGTGGTGTTCATAAAAACTCCTTAAATCACTCAATCTGGTCGTGTGAATCTATTTTTTATACAGTGCGTCTAGTTTTTGTTCAAAGGCGTGATAGCCCAGGTGCTCATATAAATCAGCACGCGTTTGCATTAAGTCGAGCACATTTTTTTGCGTGCCATCTTTGCGCACCCCTTGATACACCTTCAATGCGGCCTGGTTCATGGCGCGGAAAGCTGATAACGGGTACAACACCATGCCCACGCCAGCAGTGGACAATTCATCTACCGTAAATAAGGGGGTAGAGCCAAATTCGGTGATGTTGGCCAACACCGGTACTTTGACGGCCTCGACAAACTGCCGGTACATGCCCAGCTCTGTCATGGCTTCAGGGAAAATCATATCTGCGCCAGCCTCAACGCAGGCACAAGCGCGGTCAATCGCGGATTGCAGGCCTTCCACCGCCAGCGCATCGGTACGCGCCATCACCACAAAATCATCGTATGGCTTGGCATCTACGGCTGCTTTCACGCGGTCTACCATTTCATCCAGGCTCACAATCGCCTTGTTTGGGCGGTGGCCGCAGCGTTTGGCACTCACCTGGTCTTCAATATGCACGGCGGCTGCGCCAGCCTTGGCGACACTTTTAATGCTGCGCCCAATGTTAAACGCGCCGCCAAAGCCAGTGTCGATGTCGACTAATAATGGTGTATCAACTGCATCGGTAATACGGCGCACATCGACCAACACATCTTCCAGGCCTGAAATACCCAGGTCTGGCAACCCTAAGGAGCCGGCAGCTACGCCACCTCCTGACAGGTAGATGGCTTTAAACCCGGATTGTGTGGCCAGCATGGCGTGATAGGCGTTAATTGCACCTATGATCTGTAATGGCTTTTCCGCGGCCAAGGCAGCGCGAAAACGTGCACCCGCTGTAGTGATTTGTTGCATAGTTAATCCCTTATTTTTGCCACAGAGAACACAGGGGTCACAGAGAGATTCATTAAATGAAATGAAAAGTATCCCGGATTTTCTCTGTGCGCTCTGTGATTTCTGTGGCTAAGTATTAAAAGAAAGCGTGTTCAGCATCTTCCGGCATAGCAACACCGGTCTGTTTGGCTTTTTGCAATACTTCCCAGAAGTAACGGTAAGTCGCTCTGTCATGCAATTCACCTGCATATTGAATCGGCCCCCAATCGGCAGCTTGGGCTGCCAGCAAGATGTTGGCCGCGTCAGTGACTTCGTCATAGTTTGGTTTCAT
>CAKZJM010000024.1 GCA_936943315.1 uncultured Methylophilus sp.
TCGGTGACGGTGAGGTTAGACATGTTGATTTCCTACATCTGTGTTTTATGAGGCGTTAGGCCTGCATAATAGTGGCATCCCCACCAAAACACCAATGCCAAGGCTCATATTGATATCCCCATACATTGCCAATGGGGTAAGAGAGCGCATAGCCATACTTTGCCGCATGTTCACTCAGCCAGGCATAGGCGTCTGTTTGATCAAACGCCACCTCCAGTGATGGACATCCCACAGTCGCCAAGTCAACCGCCCTGCCCGTATGATGCTCACTAAAACCTGGCGGCGCACTCACAGTTAGAATATCCTCAATTGCCAAACCGGCCTCCAGCTTTCGCCGGATAATGTCAGCCTGACGCTCAACACTGCGAAAAGCAGAAACAATCCAGATATCTCCCCCTTCACTAACAGCCGCTGCTTTAAGCGCACGCCAAGCCCTGGCTGCAGCAGGTTCGAGCAAATGCTCGCGACCATTTGTGCCAATCTCAGCCACCACCAGCACATCCGCTTCTGCATATTCACGCAAGCCTCGTTCAATAATGAGCTCGCTGGTGATCCCAAGGTCGGCCAGTTGTTTAGTCATAACAGCTCACTCACTTACAGCGCCCTGCCCAGTCCTGCTTTTATGCTGATGCGCTCTTTTACAAAACGCAGCATTAGCTGCACTATCTCCAGGTTCAATATCCGGCTCAAACTCATTCAACCTGGTGAGAACCTTCTGCTGACCTTTGTATTTGTGCTTGAGTTTACTCAGCCGTTCATCCGTCCCAACACAGGTTTCGCAAACAGCCACATCAATCTCCGCTTGCCGTTCCTCATCGTAACCATATTCACCCCGCCAATGGTCACACGCCTCGCGTTGTTTTATAAAGCTGGATACGTCTTTTGGCAAAGCCTCAACTGCCACAACACCCCCAGCAGCAAGCAGCAGAACAAAAAGCCAGACCAATCTCGTTTGAAGCACGCTATACCACCTTCGCCTCGGTCAGAACCCGCATCAAACGATCAAGGTTCTGCTCATTGGCAGGCTCCACGATACTTTTCACCGCCTGTGCAGTCGCCACATCCGCAAACACCTGCTCCCAGCCGATCTGCGTTCCGCTATCCACCGGATTAAGCTGAACTGTCAAGGTAAACAATGGCGCACAAACGTGCTCAATCACCACCTTGCTATTCGTCTCAAGCTGCGCAAACACGCTTTCATTGGGGTAATGGTTACCATCCGGGCCATGCATCACAAACTTCCACTTTCCGCCCGGTTTAAACTCAAACACTTCAAAAGTATTGGTAAACCCTTCCGGCCCCCACCATTGCGCAAGCAACGCTGGCAATGAAAAAGCAGCATAAATTGCCGAGGGTGAAAAAGGCAA
>CAKZJM010000025.1 GCA_936943315.1 uncultured Methylophilus sp.
TTTATTAAGCGAAGCGAAGAATGGATGCATCAAGCAACAGCCACTATCACACCCACGCATTTAGCGTGTTAGGCTTTGAAACCGTACTACAAAAATGATGCGACAAACGTGAAACACTCGGTAATGACGAATGACATCAAGGAAAACCGGAAGCAACTACCGAGAAGAATTAAAGGCCTCGCAAACTTCGGAGAGGAATGAGGGATTGAAGATTAAAACAGAATTGGTCTGACTATACTCTGATCTCTTAGCGCTCACAGCTAATTTTCATATGTTAAGACCACCTGCTCAATACAGCATACATATGGCCTCCCAACAGTTAAACTGAGGTCTGGAACAGGCCGGAACCAGCATGGTCTGATCAATGAGTATTGTTTGCTATCAATAAAAACAGGGGTTGCCAGTCAATGATTCCAACATTCTTAAAAAAGCTTGGGCCCGGATTAATTACGGGAGCCGCTGACGACGACCCAAGTGGCATCGCCACATACTCACAGGCAGGGACCGAATTTGGGACCAATATGCTGTGGTCTATCATTTTCACCTATCCTCTGATGGTTGCAATCCAGATGATCAGCGCCATCATTGGACGGGCCAGCGGGAAAGGGCTGGCGGGCAATATGCGGCTACACTACCCTCGCCCGCTGCTGTTTTTCATGATTTCGCTATTATTAATTGCCAACGTGATCAACATAGGCGCCGACTTGGCTGCCATGGGCGACGCAGTGAAGCTGCTATTGGGGGGAAACGGCTTGATCTATGCCGTGTTGTTTGGTGCGCTCTCGTTGATATTGCAAGTGTTTATTCCCTACACAAGGTATGTACGCGTGCTCAAATGGCTTACCCTGGCATTGCTGGCGTATATCGCCACCCTGTTTTTTGTGAAGATGCCAGAGAATTTGTGGCATGAAGTATTTTTGCCCGATATCGAATGGAACAAAACCTATATCACCACGCTGGTAGCCATTTTTGGCACCACCATTAGCCCCTACCTTTTCTTCTGGCAAGCGTCACAAGAAGTCGAAGAAATTCAACAAAAGCCCTCAGCAAAACCTTTAGCCGAGGCACCTGAGCAAACGGAAAAGAATCTGCAACGCATCAAACTCGACACAGTCATTGGCATGGGCTTTTCAAATCTGGTCGCGTTCTGCATTACCCTCACTGCCGCCGCGACCCTGCACGCTAACGGCATGACGGATATCGCTTCTTCAGCGGATGCGGCAAAAGCGCTGGAGCCCATCGCAGGCGAGTCTGCATCATTGTTATTTAGCCTGGGAATTATCGGCACCGGATTGCTGGCGATCCCAGTATTGGCTGGCTCTGCGGCCTATGCCATGGCAGGTGCTTTTGATTGGGATTGCAGCCTTGAGCTGGCACCCGGCAAGGCCAAACGGTTTTACGCGATTATTGGCATCTCAATTCTGGTAGGGACCGGCTTGTGCTTTACGCCTATAGACCCGATTAAAGCGCTTTACTGGAGTGCCGTGCTGAACGGTGTGCTGGCCGTGCCTATTATGATTCTGATGATGTTTATGGCCAATAACCGCAAGATTGTCGGCGACCTGAAGCTCGGTATTGTGCTCAAAACGACGGGCTGGGGATGTACGCTGGCGATGATTGCTGCGGTGACCATGATGGGGTGTACGTTAGTGTTTTAGAGTGATCTACTTTTGAGTGTAAATATATGATTCCAGGGGCAGTGCATTAACGCCGCGTATCCCCTTTTAAGGCAATCGCCACATTAAAGGCGGTTAATACGTTTTCGGCATCAATACTGTTTTCACTGCTAAATGCCAGGTACTCTCCCGACGAGGTATGAATCACCACTGAATATTTGGGCGCCGCTGAAAACCACAGCACGCCACCATAAATGAGTGAAAAAATGCCGATCAGCGGCAAGCTGCCGCTGCCGAATAACAAGGCGATGCCTGCCAGCATACTCGCCCGCGCAAACCCTAACTGAGGGTGGTGCACCCGACGCTCGGCTGTGTTGACGTTGTGGATGGAAAAGGTTTTTCCATTGATGATAAACCGACTGTTACTGATGCTCACGCCCTGATGGCTAAAATATATGGCTTCTTCCATCTCTCCCCCTGAAGTCTTTAGCGGTATTCATATTAACACATGAACAAATATTGTTAACATTTGGTAACAATAAAACACGAAGGCGCGCAGTGCCTATACTCCATCAGCAAAAATAAGGCTTGTTAGGCGGACTCAGGCAGGGAAGGCGCAGCAGGCCTGAATCCAGTGCACCGATGCAAGACAGCTTTCTGTGACATCGCAGACAGGATGTAAAGTTAAGTGGTCAACCAATCAGAATGCATGACAAATGCAGGTCAACCGAGGCATGATAAGCTTTTAAGGCCAGTCAATGGTATACAGGCTAAATCACCACCACAGATCCGCTGGCACTTGCAAAAGGACACTACATGCATCAAACAGAATTTATCGCAAAAGACGGTCAGGCTTACACCCTTCAACTAAATGAGACAGGCCTCGAAATATTAGTCTTTAAAGACGCTGAGCGGGTCGGTGTGATTGACTTGCTCCTGCGCAAAGAAGCAAAAGGGGCCGAAAGTTTTCTGGTAACCGTGCTGGATCTGGAAAAATGC
>CAKZJM010000026.1 GCA_936943315.1 uncultured Methylophilus sp.
TCTGGATGCGGGGGCGAAGAGTTGTGAAGTCATGATACATGCCGTCTGCGACGTGGTATTGGCAAGCTAGCCTCAAGCCAGCGTATTGATCATTTCTGGAGTAGACATGAAAAAATTCTTGAACAACGTTGACCACATGCTGGTTGAGAGCCTGAGCGGATTTGCCACGGCACATTCTGACCTGGTGGAAGTGCAGTTCGACCCGACCTTTGTCGCTCGCAAACAAAAACCCAAGAATAAGGTAGCTTTGATTTCAGGCGGCGGCTCAGGCCATGAACCCCTACATGCCGGGTATGTAGGTAAAGGCATGCTGGACGCAGCCTGCCCTGGACAAGTGTTTACTTCCCCCACCCCTGACCAGATGCTGGCGGCGGCGGAAGCGGTGCATGCTGGCATGGGTGTGCTGTTTATCGTCAAAAATTATGCGGGCGATGTGATGAATTTTGAAATGGCGACAGAAATGCTGCCGTTTGAGCATGCCACGGTGCTTACTTCTGATGACTGTGCAGTGGTCAATAGCACTTATACGACCGGCCGGCGCGGTGTCGCTGGCACTGTGATTGTCGAAAAATGTGTGGGCAGCCTGGCAGAAACCGGTGCCGACCTCGCCAGTTGCAAGGCCTTGGGCGACAAAATCAACGTGCGTACGTCCAGCATTGGCGCCGCCCTGACCAGTTGTACTGTCCCTGCCGCTGGCCGCCCTACCTTTGACATCAGTGACAGCGAGCTGGAGATGGGGGTGGGCATACACGGCGAGCCAGGTCGACGTCGTGAAACCATGCGGGAAGCAGATGCGATTGTGGCCGACATGGTCGCCGCGATTGTGCATGACATGGAGGCCAAACAATTACCGACCCAGGGTGACATCTTGCTTCTTGTCAACGGCTTGGGCGCAACGCCGCTGATGGAGCTATACCTGATTTATAACTCCGCCGCCCAGCGACTGACAGAAAAAGGCTTTCGCATCGCACGCAGCCTGGTTGGCAATTACACCACAGCCATAGATATGGCAGGAGCTTCACTGACCGTGTGTCTACTTGATGCTGAAATTACCCAGCACTGGGATAGCCCAGTGCACACTGCCGGATTGCGCTGGGGTTGTTAAGCCGGTATCGCTGAAGTGTTATAAAGATCACCAGCACACACCGCATGGACAGGTATGCTTGGCGCATGATTTAGCAAGTGCATCGGTTTGGTATACATGTAATCTTTACACTTGCGTGAGCAATTTGCCGTTGCATCTCAACCGCAGCAGTAGTATGTTATCTGCGGGGGAACATTCAACTTGCGTTAACCGGTTGATGTACATTCATACAACGTCTTATAAGTAACTATTGCGTGCGTTGCCACGACATCATCGTTTGCCACTCTTTACAGTCAAATTCAGCCTGCCAGGCGCGTTGCCATAGTTATCGATTTACTCATTGATCATGCGCTTCCTGAATTACAAACACTCCCTGACCATGGATGTGATGCTACAAATGGCCGTCAGGGTCAGCATCGTCATCATTATCGTGAGTGCATTAACCTACTGGCACATTTACAAAACGCTGGTCAGTTCCACCATCGATGGTCTTGAACATTACATACACGAGCGGGGCCAGCGTGAAAGTGCCATTTTCAAGCTGGCCGAGTCCAATCACCAGATTTTCAGGGCGAGTTTTCTTGCCCACTGGAAACAGGACGCCTTTTACAGTGATGCCTTGTTCTGGCAGGTGTTTGAGAGAAGATCAGACCAGACCATTCATTTGCAAAAAAAAGCGTATGATGGCTATTTCAACCGCTCGGGCCTGCTTAGCAAAGATGTCACGGCCTATATTGGTGCCAATGCACCGATTGAAAATGCTGCGTTCCGTAAAAAGCTCTTACTGGCTTACACCATGGTGGACCACTTTGGCATGGCCTGGACCCGACAATTTGCCAACCTCTATGTCTCCATGCCCGAAAACGTCAATATCGTGTATTGGCCTGGCGTCAGATGGGCGGACAATGCGTCTAGCAAACTGAATGTGCTGTCCGAGGAGTGGGTCTACATCACCACGATCAAAAACAATCCTGACCGCAAAAGTGTGTGGACCGGGCTGTATTACGACCCAACCGCGCTAGAGTGGATGGTGTCCTTAGAAACACCGGTGGATATCACGCCGGGCAATACCTTGAACATCGGCCATGACATTCTGCTGAATGCTTTATTTGACCGAGTGTTCAATGATCATTTATCCGGCACTTATAATTTTATCTTCCGTGATGATGGTCGCCTGATTGCGCATCCCGGCAAAATTAAAGACATGCAACGCACCCGTGGCATGCTCATGCTTTCGCGGCTGAAAGATCCGCAACTCAATCACTACTTTCAAACCTTGCAGACGGCTATCCAGACCAAAAAAAAGGATTTCCTGATTGCAGAAGCAGATAACGCATTTCTGGCAGCAACAAAAATTGAAGGCCCCGGATGGTGGTTTGTCACTGTATATCCCCAATCACTCCTGTCATCGCCTTCGCTCAAGGCAGCCAAATTCATTTTATTAATGAGCGTATTGGCCCTGATCATCGAACTCATCATGCTGTATGTGGTGATGAAGAAAAAAGTGGTTGAACCCCTGGAAACGTTTATCGATGCATCCAGCGCCATTGAGGCCCAACGCTACGACAAGATTACGGGCAATGTGCTGCCACTGCCCGATAACCTGGATAATGAAATCGGCAAACTGGCCAAGTTGTTCAAGAGCATGTCCAACAGCCTCCAGCAATTCCGCATCGACATGCAACACCTGACGCATACCCTCGAAGACCAGGTGAAGGTCAGGACGCGGGAATTACAACGCGCAAAAGACAAGGCTGAGAAAGAAGCGACCATTGACAGCCTGACACAAATTCCTAACCGCCACTCTTTTTACAACCGCGCCAAAGCCTTGTTACAACAGGCAGACCATGCGGGCGCCACGGTATGTTTTTTGATGCTGGACATCGATCTTTTCAAAACGATTAATGACTCTTACGGCCATCCGCAAGGGGACAAGGTATTGGTGGCCTGCGCACGCACCATAGAAAAAACCATCCGCGACAAAGACTTGCTAGGCAGGCTGGGCGGCGAAGAGTTTGCAGTGGTGTTACCCAGCACCAGCCTGGAGGAAGCACAGGTAATTGCCGAGCGCATACGCACCAGGATTGCCGAGTTATCGTTCAATACGGCCCATCATACACAACGGTTTCATGCCACCATCAGTATCGGCATTTCCAGCTCATCAGACACGATTTACGCCTACGAACTCTTGTACAAACACGCCGACCAGGCGTTATATGAAGCCAAGCAAGCCGGTCGCAACCGCGTCATCAGTTACTCCGGCAGCCTGTCGCCTTCGCAGGATGAGGCCTCAAGCAGCTGATTAGCTGGCAGTGTCAGCAAACAATCGCTGCCACAGTTGTATGACCGCCTCACGCTCTGCCTGCAACTGCTCAACGGGCACCACCGCTTCCGCCCCTTGTAATTTGACATGGTGAATGATGGTGCGGTATTCGCGGTAGGCCGCGGCGACTTGCTCGGCGGTCGTTGCTGATGCAATCAAACCAAGTTCCGCACAACGCCCTAACAAACCGATATTGCCAATGTTTTCGGTCAGTTGCGGATAGCTGGCTGCATGGGCCAACACCAGGTATTGCACAATAAATTCCACATCAATAATGCCGCCAGACCCCTGCTTGACATCAAACAGACCGGCTTTGGGTTTGTGCGCCTCACGCATCTTGTCGCGCATGTGCACGATGTCGCGCTTTAGGGCAGCCACATCCCGCGGCTGGCTGATAATGTCATGGCGTATTTGCTCAAAAGCGTCGCCGATCGCCGCATCGCCCGCCACAAACCGTGCCCGCGTAATGGCTTGATGCTCCCACACCCAGGCTTTGTGTTGCTGGTATTCTGCAAAGGCCTGCACCGTGCTCACCAGCAAGCCGCTGTTACCATCAGGACGCAACTGCAAATCCGTCTCGTACAACAATCCGGCATTGGTCAATGTGTTAAACCAGGTATTGAGTCGCTGGGCAAAACGCGCATAAATTTCCTGCGCTTTGTCTGACGCATCGTCATACAGAAAAATAATATCCAGGTCAGACACATACCCCAGCTCCTTGCCCCCAAGCTTGCCGTAACCAATCACCGCAAACTTTGGTGTTTCAAGATGTTTGAAATTCAGGTTTTGCCACACAGCCTGCACACTAACCTGCAAAATCACATCTGCCAGCGCACTCAAATCATCAGAAATGGCTTCCAGTGGCAAGGCCGTCATCAGGTCCTGAGCGGCGATCTTGAGCACATTGGCATGCTTAAAATGCCGCATGGCATCCATTTGTGCCTCCACATCACCCGCCAGTTGTTGCATGTGGCGCGTCAACTCGGCTTTCAGTTGTGCCGCATCCAGCCGCTTGAACAGGGTTTGTTTATTGAGCAGCTCATCGAGCAAAATCGGGTGGGCAGACACATACTGGGCAATCCACGGGCTGGCGGCGCACAGTTTCACAATCAATGCCAATGCATCGGGAAACTCGGCCAGCAATGCCAGGTAGCTGGCGCGGCGGCAAATACTTTCCAGCAAATCCAGTGTGCGGATTAAAGCCGTATCGGGCGTGGTACTTTGCTGCTGACTGGCCTCACGCAACAGCAAAGGCATGAGTTGGTCGAGGCGGCGCCGGCTTTGCTCAGGCAATTGCTGTATGCGCTGGCTCTGGCGGGTTTGCTGCAATAGATGGAGGATATCTGCACCACGTGTGTATCCATGTTGGGCCAGCCATTGCTCAGCTTCGGCAGCAAACAGGGTACCCTGCCACAAAGCGGTTTCCTGCTGCAAATCGTCATTTTGGGCATCTTTAAAGGTGTCATCAAAAAAACGCTGCACGCGGTCACGGTGGCCATTGAGCTCAGCCATAAAACTGTCCCAATCGGCATGCTGCACCATGTGCAGCAAATAACCACGATAGGTATCCGAGTCAGGCAAATCCTGCGTCTGCTGATCATCGATATACATGAGACGGTGTTCCAGGTTGCGCAGGTAGATATAACTTTCTTTCAAGGCGTCCACATCGGCGATGGGCATCATGCCTCGCGTTGCCAGGCAATCCAACACCGCCAGCGTTGGCTTGATCTGCAAATCCGGCACCTGGCCGCCACGGATCAATTGGAACACTTGCGCGATAAATTCGACTTCACGGATGCCGCCGCGGCCCAGTTTGATATTGTTGGATAAACGGCGCTGGACTACATCGCGCTGAATCTGCACCTTGAGGTCACGCATGGAAGCATAAGCATTGAAATCGAGATACTTGCGGAATACAAACGGCTTCATCACCTTGCTTAATGCAGCCTCCGGGCCATACACCACACGGCCTTTAATCCAGGCATAGCGCTCCCACTCACGCCCATAATTCTGGTAATAGTCTTCGAGCGCATCCAGATTGCACACCAGCGCACCCTCAGAGCCAAATGGCCGCAAGCGCATATCGACGCGGAACACAAATCCATCCGCGGTGACATCGTCTAGGGCTGCAATCAGCTTTTTGCCCAGCCGGGTAAAAAAGTCCTGGTTGCTGATGGACTTTTCACCATCGGTAGCCCCTTCATGTTCGTAAGCAAAAATCAGGTCAATATCTGACGAAACGTTGAGCTCACGCCCGCCCAGCTTGCCCATGCCTACTACAATCAGTTGCTGGGGCTGGCCGCTGGCATCGCGCGGAACACCATAGGTGGCCCCCAGGCGCTCATGATAAAAATTGGCCGCAGCGGCAATCGCCGATTCCGCCAGCGCACTGGTGATTTCTGCCACTTCTGCAAAGTCAGCCAGTCCATTGAGATCACGCAGGATCATGTGCGCCATTAAACGCTGTCTTAACTGCCTGATATGTTGTAAAAAAACCGTTTCTTCAATATTTTTTTCACATAGAAACAGAGTGTTAACATCCTGAGTCTTATATGTCTTATATAAGTTATCTAACAAATCAGTTACAAAATCTGTGTGTTTTGTAACGAATCTGGCAAAAAAGGGGCTACACGCCGCAGCATGCAGCAAATAAGCGGCTTCTGTAGACGCGACCTGCTTTTCTGTTAGAATTTGGGCAAGCTGTTGCATGAGATTTATGCTCTTGTAATGGAATGTGTGCTCGGAGAGTTCGTCAATCAGAACCAGAATAATAATACCTGAGGTTCAATCACACTTTCATTTTTCGACATTGATTTTTGGGGGACGCTATGTCTATCGAATCTGTACTTCATGAACACCGCGTATTTGCACCGGGCAAAGCTTTCTCAAGCCAGGCAGCGGTGGGTAGCATGGAGGAATATCAGCGCCTGCATACAGAAGCCTTGCAGGATTACGAAGGATTTTGGGCCAAACTGGCACGTGAGTTATTGATTTGGCACAAGCCATTCACAAAAACGCTCAACCAGGACAATGCGCCCTTCTACAAATGGTTTGAAGATGGCGAACTCAACGTTTCAGCCAACTGCCTGGACAAACACCTGCAAACCATCCCCAATAAAACCGCCATTATTTTTGAAGCAGACAATGGCGACGTTAAAAATGTCACCTACAAAGAGTTGTATCACCAGGTTTGCCAGTTTGCCAATGGCTTGAAATCGCTCAACCTGGTTAAAGGTGACCGTGTGATTATTTACTTACCCATGGGCATTGAGGCGATTGTCGCCATGCAAGCCTGTGCACGCCTGGGCATTATCCACTCCGTGGTATTTGGTGGTTTCTCGGCCAAGAGCCTGAATGAACGCATTATTGATGCCGGTGCGGTGGCCGTCATCACCTCCGATGGCCAATACCGTGGCGGCAAAACCCTGCCCTTGAAACAAGCCGTGGATGAAGGTATTGCCATGGGCGGCTGTGACAGCATCCGCAATATTGTGGTGTTCAAGAAAACCGGCCAAGAAGTCAGCTGGGACCACAACTGCATCTGGTGGCACGACCTGATTGCGGGCAAACCGGACACCTGTGAACCCGTCATGGTGGATGCCGAACATCCCTTGTTCCTGCTTTATACCTCAGGCTCTACCGGCAAACCCAAAGGCGTACAACACAGCTCGGCGGGTTATTTGCTGCATGCCATGAATACCATGCGCTGGACATTCGACATCAAACCGGAAGACATTTACTGGTGTACAGCCGATGTGGGCTGGATTACCGGCCACAGCTATGTGACCTATGGCCCGCTCGCCATGGGTGCCACACAAATTGTGTTTGAAGGGATCCCCACCTTCCCTAACGCTGGCCGTTTCTGGGAAATGATCCAGCGTCATAAAGTCAGCGTGTTCTACACCGCGCCGACAGCGATCCGCTCACTGATCAAAGCCGGTGAAACCGACTTTACCACCCATCCCAACCATTTTGACTTATCCAGCCTGCGCTTGCTTGGCACAGTGGGTGAACCCATCAACCCGGAAGCCTGGATGTGGTATTACGAGCAGGTGGGTGGCAACCGCTGCCCGATTGTAGACACCTTCTGGCAAACTGAAACCGGCGGTCATGTGATTACGCCATTGCCAGGCGCAACACCATTGGTACCGGGTTCCTGTACCCTGCCCTTCCCCGGCATTGATATCGATGTCGTCGATGAAACTGGTAAAGACATTCCCTGGGGCAGTGGCGGCTTGCTGGTGATTAAAAAGCCCTGGCCCTCCATGATACGCACCATTTACAACGATCCTGAGCGTTACTATTTCCCGGCCGAACTGGGTGGCAAGCTCTACCTGGCTGGCGACGGCGCAGTACGTGATGCCAACACCGGCAACTTTACCATCATGGGCCGTATTGATGATGTGCTGAACGTTTCGGGTCACCGCCTGGGCACCATGGAAATCGAGTCGGCACTGGTTGCCAACCACCTGGTGGCAGAGTCTGCCGTAGTAGGTAAGCCACATCCGATCAAAGGCGAATCCGTGGTGGCTTATGTGGTGCTCAAAGGCAAGCGCCCAGAAGGGGAAGAAGCCAAAAAGATTGTGGCTGAACTGCGTGACTGGGTAGGCAAGGAAATTGGCCCGATTGCCAAACCGGACGAGATCCGTTTTGGCGATAACCTGCCTAAAACCCGCTCCGGCAAGATCATGCGCCGCTTGTTACGCAGCCTGGCTAAAGGCGAAGAAATCACTTCTGATATCTCCACGCTGGACAATCCGGCCATTCTGGATCAGTTGAAACAAGCCGTAAATTAAACGGGATAACGCGGATAAACAAAAAACCATTTGCGTTTATCTGCGTTCATCGGCGGCAAAAAATAATTGTTAAAGACAGCGTATGGAAGGTTTGATTATTCTGATTGTCTTCGCCGCGATTGCCATTTTCCTGATGCGAAAATAATCCGGCCAAGTGCTTGATTAGGTTAGAATAGCGCTTTTTTCCAAAGCGCTATTTTTTCATGTCCAGTTTGCAGCAAGAAGTCGAACGCCGCCGTACCTTTGCCATTATTTCGCACCCGGATGCGGGTAAAACCACGCTGACCGAAAAGCTGTTGTGGTTTGGTGGTGCGATTCAGGTCGCGGGTGAAGTGCGTGGCCGTAAAGCGGCGCGCCACGCCACCTCAGACTGGATGGAACTGGAAAAGCAACGCGGGATTTCGGTGACCTCCTCCGTCATGCAGTTCCCTTACCGTGAGCACATGGTCAACCTGCTCGACACGCCCGGTCACGATGACTTCTCAGAAGATACTTACCGTACATTGACCGCGGTGGATTCCGCCGTGATGGTGATTGACTCGGTCAACGGCGTGGAAGCGCAAACCATCAAGCTGCTTAACGTATGCCGCATGCGCGATACGCCGATTATCACTTTCATCAACAAGCTGGACCGCGAAAGCCGCGCGCCCATTGAGTTGCTGGACGAAATCGAAACCACCCTGGGCATGGAATGTGCGCCCATGACGTGGCCGATTGGTATGGGTAAGACGTTCCGCGGTGTATATAACCTGGTGACAGATAGCATTCTGTTCTTTGACCCACGCGCCGAAAAAGGCACGTCTGAAACCATACAAGGCATAAATAACCCACGCCTCGACGAGCTGATCGGCTACCAGGCTGAAGAGCTACGGGTAGATATCGAACTGGTGCGTGGTGCCTCCAATGAATTTAATAAAGAACGTTATTTGAGCGGCAAGCAAACGCCAGTGTTCTTTGGCTCTGCCGTGAATAACTTCGGTGTGCAATCGTTGCTGGATGCGGTCGTTGATTTATCGCCGCCGCCGCAATCCCGCAACACGGCGACGCGCGTGGTCGCCGCCAACGAAGAAAAGTTTGCTGGCTTTGTATTCAAGATCCAGGCCAATATGGACCCCAAACACCGTGACCGCATTGCCTTTTTGCGCGTGTGCTCAGGCCGGTTTGAGCGCGGCATGAAAATCAAGCAAGTGGCGTCGGGCAAAATGCTTAACGTGAACAACGCCATCACCTTTATGGCGCAAGACCGTACCATCATGGATGAAGCGTACTCGGGCGACATTATCGGCATCCCTAACCACGGCACCATAAAACTGGGCGATACGTTTACCGAAAACGAAGCGCTTAAATTCATTGGCATCCCCTCATTTGCGCCCGAATTTTTCCGCCGTGCACGCATCAAGAACCCGATGAAAATGAAGCAATTGCAGATCGGCCTTAAACAACTGTCCGAAGAAGGCGCGGCACAATTATTCCGCCCGCTGCTCTCCAACGACCTGATCCTGGGTGCTGTGGGTATGCTGCAGTTTGATGTGGTGGCGCACCGCCTGGAGCACGAGTATGGCGTCGATATGGTGTTTGAGCCTTATGACTGCTACACCGCGCGCTGGCTCAAAGGCTCAGACGCTGACCTGAAAGCGATTGCGGACAAATACGGTTTTAACGTCGGTCTCGATAGTGCCGATGATTACGTTTACCTGGCCCCCAACCGCGTCAACCTGCAAATGGCACAAGAGCGTTACCCGGATATCCAGTTTATGGAGACACGGGAAATCGCCTGATCAAGAGGTGTGCTGGGCAGTCGTCCAGCACCGTCTGACGGCTGCATACCTCTCGACCATGTCATTCTCCACGCCCACCGGGATGATGAAAGCGCTTTCACTCAAGCAGCCGTTTGCCTGGCTGATTGCCAATGGTTATTTACTGGTCGACGACCGCAGCTGGGGCACGTCCTATCGCGGCGCTATTCTGATTCATGCCAGCAAAGGCTTGTATGAAGAGTATTACCAGTATATTAAAACCCATACTGACGTTCCTATCCCGGACAAACATCAATTAGAGTATGGCGGTGTCGTAGGCATGGCCAAGCTGGTCTTTTGTGGCAAGCCGAATGAACTCCCGGCCGCCATGAACAGAGCAGATCGAGCACACTTCAGCAATGTGCCTGCGACGTATTATGGCTTTTTATTTGCCGATGCCACGCCTTTGCCACTGATGGCTTGCGCCGGAAAGTTAGGGATTTTTGAGATTGATGTCGACAAGTTGCTAGCTGCGCCACCGGCCGCACAATCCGAATTGTTTTGAAGTGCGACAGCCTTTGCGAACCATCGGATGCAGTCTATTTAAAGCATTTTTAAAGGATTCAGCGTGAAAAACCCTTGCCCATGCCATAGCGGCAAACCGTATGCCGACTGTTGCCAGCCCTTACATGCAGGTCAGGCTGCGCCAGATGCAGAGCGCCTCATGCGTTCACGATACAGTGCCTATGCATTGAAACTGGCAGACTATCTTCTGCAAACCTGGCATCCCGATACGCGCCCTGCCAGCTTGAGTACTGAAG
>CAKZJM010000027.1 GCA_936943315.1 uncultured Methylophilus sp.
CCTCGCAATCGCCGCCGTCTGCGAGATCGCAGGCGCCCTGATTGCCGGCGGCCGGGTCGTCGATACGATCGCCAACGGCATCCTGCGGCCCGCGCACTTTTCCCATCCCGACTACCTTTTGTGGAGCATGATGGCAGCGCTGCTGGCCGCGGCGATCTGGATCAACATCGCCACCTGGATGAGCGCGCCGATCTCGACCACCCATTCGATCGTCGGAAGCGTGATGGGAGCGGGCCTTGCCGCCGCCGGATTTTCCGCCGTCAACTGGACCATGCTCATCGGCATCACGGTGAGCTGGCTGATGTCGCCGCTGCTCGGCGCCCTGATCGCGATTGCGGTGCTGGCCTTCATCAAGACGACGATCATCTATACGCCGGACAAGATCGCCGCGGCGCGGCGCTGGGTGCCGATCCTGATCGGGGTAATGTTCGCCGCCTTCACGATCTACCTTGCCCTGCAACTGATGGACGAGCCGGACGGAGAATCCGCCGGTGGCATGCTGGTGGCAGGTTTGGTCGTGAGCCGGGTTGCGGTGAACTCG
Organism: uncultured Methylophilus sp.; assembly: GCA_936943315.1. GTDB lineage: Bacteria > Pseudomonadota > Gammaproteobacteria > Burkholderiales > Methylophilaceae > Methylophilus. The sequence continues at coordinate 542 of CAKZJM010000027.1, forward strand.
TCTTCAATATTGTCGCGGTAATAGCTCCATGGCGAACCGGAGCTTTTCAGATTTCGCCAGAGGCTTTCCCCGACATTCTGGTATTCCAGCGTGCTACCGTCTTCTAGCGCTACCCTGAGTATGCGCTTGCCGCCATCATAACCAATCGCTCGCAATTTTCCAGAGTGGGTTTTGAGCATGTCCATGACAGCCTCCTAACTACAGCATCCCTTCTTCGATGAGCAGCCGCAAGATTTGCCGCCCGTACTCAGCCCCTGTTTTTGCCAGGCCTGTAAAAACGCCTCTTTGCTCATGGGCTGGAGATTCAGCGATTGCTGTAATTCGGGATTCACCACCTGCGCCTGGTAATGCTGAAAATGCGCTAGGTATTTGGCATAAGCACGGTCTGATCCGCGCAGTTTTTGCCATTGTGACCACAGCCATTTTTTCAATGTAAACATGGAGCTGCTCCTGTACTAAAGATTTTACGGTTTATCGTTACACGACTAGAGTAATTTAAAAAAAATTCATATAAAAGTATTTTATTGATGCAAATGCATTTATTCGAATGTATAGTGGACTTCTCTTAAGTTTGCACATTGTGACTCTTATATGTGCCTTTCCTTATGCGATTAAGCATTAAATATGCCTTTAGCAAATGTAATGCGACATCTTGATTCAGAACAGTTCTAACTATTTTATTGTTTTAGAGTGGGCAGAAAGCTATTTGTTTTTAATTGAATAGAAAAAGGAGAGGTTTATGCGCTGGAAATTCTTTAACAATCATACAGCAAGCTATTTTTTTGCGACGATCTCATTGCTCATGTTATCCGGAGAGTTGAGAGCGGATTATCTTTATTCCTACACTGGCCAATCGTTTAGTGTGACTTCCTCAACGATTATGAGGGATGGCGATGATTGGATTACGGTCTCAAATACATTTCAGAGCACAATTACAGCCGCTATTCGAACTTCATCGATGCTTACTACTAGTACGGGGTTAGCGGATATCACTTCTATTACAATGACGGGAACCCCTTATGAAGGAGGGGTCTGGACACTCGACTATCCAGGCAACCCAATCTCGGATCCTCTCTCATCCATTTCTCTCACAATAGGCGGATATTTTAATATTACCAGCCTGGATGCACAGGGGCTGCCATCAGCATGGAATATTATTGTGGATCAATATCTTTTTGTTGGTGGCCGTGCGCACTACATTCAAATGGGCACATCCAATCTGAGTGATACCATTAATGGATATGATGAACCATTTAGTGCATTCTCTGGGTTAAACCAGAACTCTCCGGGGAGTTGGCAGGTGGCTTGGATAAGTAATGTCCCAGAAAACCAGACCCGCGGACTGATTTTATCTGGTTTAGCGATCATGGGCGTGATTGTGCGGTATAGAAATTTTCGATCGCTAATATCTCGCGATGATGTAAATTCAATGTGCTCGAAAACGGGACGATTTAGCACTCTGGTTTCAAATGGTTGATTTACATACTCTTTAATTTTTGATCGGTTAGTACTCGCTGGTGCTAACCTGATTGAGGTAAGGCTCTGTTTTTTGCACAGGTATTTACACATTGATGTCTAGTGCTGTTGATATCCGGGGCAATTCAGGGATATCTCCCTTTGAGGATTTTCTAAGGAGCCTTTGCCTCAAGAAAACCAAGGCTGGCATATACTATGCGTCTTTATAGTCCCGCTTTAGCTTTGTGTATCTTGTATGACAAACGCGTTTTATTTCAATCTTATCCTGTTTTTCCTCGTCGCCATTATTGCGTTGGAAGTGTTAGCCAAAAAACTGCGCTGGCCGCCTGCCGTAGCGCAGCTCATGGGCGGTGCCATCATTGCCTTTATTCCTGGCTTGCCCGCTTTTGAAATCGACCCGGCCCTGGTGCTGGTAGTGTTTTTGCCGCCACTATTGATGGCGGGCGCTTACTTTACGGTGTGGCATGAGTTCCGCCGCCATTTGGTCGGTATTCTGCTACTGGCGGTGGGGGCTGTGCTGTTCACCACCCTGGTCGTCGGGCTGGCACTGCATGCGTTCACACCATCGTTACCCTGGGCGGCCTGTTTTGCCTTGGGTGCCATTGTCTCTCCGCCGGATGCCATCGCCGCCAAGGCGGTCTTGCAGCGCGTAGCCTTGCCGCGCAAATTGCTGGTGCTGCTGGAAGGTGAAAGCCTGCTCAATGATGCCACCGGGCTGGTGCTGTATAAATTCTCACTGGTCGCCGTGCTGACGGGTGCGTTTTCCATGACCGGTGCGCTCGAAGAGTTTGCCTGGCTGAGCATCGGCGGCATGCTGCTTGGCGGGGCCTTTGGCTATCTCGTTTATAAAACCCTGCGCTATTTGCATGACACCGAGCTGATGGTGTTGGCCTCGGCCTTGCCTGGCTGGATCTGTTATGTGGTGGGGGAGCATATCGGCGTGTCGGGGGTGATCGCCACCGTGACTTACGGCATGATGCTGGGCTGGCACCAGCATGAAATCATGACAGCGACAGCGCGTCGCCGCGGGGCCGCCTTTTGGGAAATCATGATCTTTGTCTTTGAATCGCTGGTGTTTATCCTGATCGGCCTCTCCTTGCGCGGCGTCTGGGAGCGCATTTCCCAGGCCGACAAGTCACTGGCAGATTACAGCCTGGAAGTGCTACTGGTGTTGGCGGTGGTGATTGTGTCGCGGTTTGTCTGGGTATTTGCAGTAGATGCCCTGGCCAAAATCTTTATTCGGTCAGCCACCACAGCGACTGCACATCCTACCTGGCGTGAGTCTTTTGTGAAGAGCTGGGCGGGCATGCGCGGCGTGGTCACCCTGGCGGCGGCGCTAGCCGTACCTGCTGAAGTGCCGGGACGTGATTTGATGCTGCTATGTGCATTTGCGGTGATCCTGGTGACGGTGTTGTTCCAGGGCACCACCATAGGCTGGATCATCCGCACGCTCAAGTTGAAAGCCTCACATGAGCGCACTTATCTCAACGAGCCGCAAACCTGGGCGCGCATTGAGCAGGCGCAATATGCCGTAGTGAGCAAACTGGCTTATGACGAACAGGGCCAGCTATTGCATCCGCGTTTGCTCGAGCAATACAGCTACCGGCAAAGCCTGTCCGACAAGCATAAAAATGACGCCATGTTGCCGGACGACATACGCAAAGCGCATTTCAACGTGATCCTGGCTGCGGTGGCCGCCGGGCGCGAAGAGCTGCTCAAACTGCACCGTTCTGGCCAGGTGCACGATGATTTATTGCATGTCATGGAGCGGGATCTCGACATCCAGGAAATCGCTGCGTTGCATACCCGCGGCTAAGGTTAGGCTGTCCACATTTTTTGTGGATAACTTTCCAGTTGAGTTGTGGGTGAGTGGTTTAACCTTCTGTTTTATATAGGTAAATCAGGCCTGATTAAAATCTGTACGCTGCGATTATTTTACAAAATGCCTTGCTGCTGGCGCTGTTTTGTGTATTGCCAGCCACAGGTTGAGGGCGTAGCATAGGCTCACCGATGTGGCAATATGGAGGGTAAGATGAAGCGTTTGTTTTATATCGATTATCCGCAAGAGCACTATGAAGGTCAGGCGCACCGCTATCGTTGTGCGTATTGCAAACAGGAAACCACCAAAATCAATGGCCGCCTCGAAGGTCATTTGCCCGATTGTGAATACCGTGTCGTGCTGGAAAAGGCCGGGTTTGAATGTAACCGCCATTCATCTGCACCCCACGACGACCGGGCGGATGAAGTAGATTAAGCGCAATCGCTTAGTCCCGATGGCCTTTTAGCAACGCCTAGTCGGCATACAAATCCTTTTTACGATAGAAATTACCAATAGATTAACGATGACCACTTTTACGCCATTGCAATCACTTTTCGGCGGATTGCTAATCGGGTTTTCAACCTTACTCATGATCCGTTTGCTCGGCAAAATTGCCGGGATCAGCGGCATCGTTGGCCAATTATGGTCTGCGCCAAAAGGGGATCGCGCATGGCGGGCCGCGTTTGTGCTGGGATTGGTGCTGTCGCCACTGCTCTATGCCTTGTTAGCCCCGTTGCCTCAAACACAGATCATGGCCAGCACGCCTTGGCTCATCGTCTCCGGCTTGCTGGTCGGGTTTGGCACCCGCCTCGGCAGCGGTTGTACCAGTGGGCATGGCGTGTGTGGATTATCGCGCCTGTCATTGCGCTCACTGGTGGCGACGCTGACGTTTATGGCCGTGGCGATGCTGGTGGTATGGCTGGTACGTCATGTGCTGGTAGCAGGCTAGGAGGCAGCGATGAACGGAGTGATTGCTTTATTGGCCGGTCTTATTTTTGGCTTGGGGCTCATTGTGGGTGGCATGACCAACCCCGCCAAGGTATTGGCGTTTCTTGATATTGCCGGTGATTGGGATCCTTCACTGGCGTTTGTGATGGCCGGTGCGATTGCTGTCGGGTTTTTTGCGTTTAAAAATATAGGCCAGCATTCTAAAAGCTGGTCAGGATGGCCGATACAACTGCCAGCCACGACCCAGATAGATGCTAAGCTGGTGATAGGCGCGGTGATGTTTGGTGCGGGCTGGGGGCTGGCCGGGTTTTGCCCAGGGCCAGCAGTGGCTTCTGTGCTGACTGGCGGTAGCCAGGTGTGGATGTTTGTGGCCAGCATGCTGGCTGGCATGGGCTTGTATACGCTGGCAGTGCGCCGTGGCTGGCTTTAACCGGCTTTATTTTTCTCTTGCCATAGTTTGCGGTAACGCCAGAGCGTCGTGCGGCCCACGCTTAATGCTTTGGCTGCCAGTGTCAGGTTGCCGTGGCAATCGGTGAGCGCTTGCATCACGTCCTCTTCTGATAGCGGTTGCCGCAAGCGCGCTGCAGGCATGGCGGCTGTCTGGTGAGTGTGTTCAGTTACTGTCTGCAATTCCGGTGGCAAATCTGCCACTTCTATCTGTTTCCCATCCGACATCACCAGCGCGTAATTCAACACATTGCGCAATTCGCGCACATTGCCGGGCCAGTCATAAGCCATGAGCCGAGCCATGGCCGCCTCACTAAAGTCAGGCAGCTGGCTGCCGGTAAACTGCTGTTTCAACAGGTGGCGGAGTATCAGCGGAATATCTGACTTGCGGGCTTGCAAATTGGGGAGAAAGATCGGAATCACGCGCAAGCGGTAAAGCAGGTCCTGGCGGAAGCGTCCGGCTTTGACTTCCTCCCGCAGTGCCTGATGGGTTGCGGCCACGATGCGCACATTGGCCTGGGCAGGTTTGCCGGCGCCTACCGGCAGGTATTCCCCGGTTTCCAGCACACGCAATAGCTTGGCTTGCAGTTCATAAGGTAATTCCGCAATCTCATCCAGAAACAGCGTGCCGCCTTCCGCGCGGGCAAACAGCCCCTGATGGTCACGCACTGCGCCGGTGAACGCGCCTTTCATATGTCCAAATAATTCACTTTCAAGCAGGCCCGCATTGAGGGTGGCGCAGTTGATGGCGACGAAGGGCCCAAGATGGCGTGCACTTTCGCCATGAATGGCACGGGCGACCAGCTCTTTGCCGGTACCGGAGTCACCGCGGATCAGAACCGGCATATCGGTCGCGGCCACGCGGCGTATCATTTCAAAGACCTTATGCATTTCGGGCGCATGGCTGATCAAGCCATATTTTTCAGCCATGTCCGTCACAAGTGAAGACGATTCGGTGACATGGCGTTGTGGTAACAGGATTTCGAGGCCACCATCAAAACTGCCATCTGCCGCCTCAAACGCCAGTGCATATTTGATGACTGCTTGCAGTTGACCATCGCTCCGCTGTAACTGCATGGGGAACGCCTCGACCTTGCCCGATTCGGTCAGTCCGCAGCCGCGCATGCATTGCACACAGCGGTTGGCGGTCAGGCAGCTTTCACCTTGGAGGGCTGAGGGTTGGTAACCCAGCAGTTTCTCGGCGCCCGTACTCCAGTAGCTGATTTTTTTGTGCTGGTCGACGGTAAAGACCGCTGCATCCGGCATGATGAGCGAGATCATGCGTGCCAAAGACTCGCCCTGCTCACGGGAAAGCGGATGCGGCTGTGCAAAAAAATCAGCAGGCAGTTGTTTCATGATTGGTGTGTGAAACGTTCCAAAAAAAAGAATGATGTTTCATTGAAACATGTATTGACGAGGGCTGCAATCTTTTATACACGGTAAGTCATTGATTCACATCAATGTCTATCTGATTTGAAACATTGGCACTGCTTTTGCAAAGCATGGATATTGATAGAGGAGTGAATCATGATCTTTGAACAGTTTTTTGAGCCCGTCAGCAGCACATTTACTTATTTGCTGGCATGTGAAAAAACCCGGCAGGCAGTTCTGATTGATCCGGTGGAGTCGGAGACAGCGCGGTATCTCGCTGCTTTGCGTGAACGGAGTTTAAGCTTGGTATATACGCTGGAAACGCATGTGCATGCCGATCATGTGACCGCGGCAGATACCTTGCGCAAGCGCCTGGGCAGCAAAAGTGTGGTGCACCGCGATGCCGGGGCCATGTGCGGCGATTTGCTGGTGACGGATGGCATTCATCTCGCGGTGGGCTTGCTGGATATTGAGGTGCGTTACACGCCCGGGCATACCAATGGGTGTGTCAGTTATTATGTGGGCAACAGCATTTTTACCGGCGATGCCCTGCTGATTGATGGCTGTGGCCGCACCGATTTTCAGCAAGGTGACGCCGGGCAATTGTATGACAGCATCCACAACAAGATTTTCACGCTGCCCGACGACACCCTGGTCTATCCCGGACATGATTACCGTGGCAATAAGGTTTCCTCGGTTGGTCATGAAAAGCGTGAAAACCAGCGGCTAGGCCGGGCAATTTCACGGGACGCGTTTATTGACCTCATGGCCAACTTGAAGCTGGCTTACCCGAAACAGATCGATGTCGCCTTGCCTGCCAACCAGGCCTGCGGCAATACCACGCTGAAACAATCTGCTTCATGAAGCTTGACCGCTATTTGCCAATACTGCGCTGGTGGCGGCATTACCAGCGGCAGCAAGCCATGCACGACGGCATGGCGGCCGTGATTGTGACATTCATGCTGGTGCCACAAGCGCTGGCCTATGCGGTGCTGGCGGGCTTGCCCGCGCAAGTGGGCTTATATGCCAGCATGCTGCCGCTGGTGGTCTATGCTGTGTTGGGGAGCAGTTCAACGCTGGCGGTGGGACCGGTTGCCGTGGCTGCGCTCATGACGGCGACGGCCATTGCCCCTTTTGCCGCGCAGAGTGCTGCATTGGGTATGCAGGCGGCGGTGATACTGGCTGCGATTTCCGGGGTGTTCCTGACTGCTGCCGGGGTCTTGCGTTTAGGTTTCCTCGCCAATTTTCTGTCCTATCCGGTGATTGCCGGATTTATGACCGCTGCCAGCCTGCTGATTGCCAGCTGCCAAGTACCGGTGTTGCTGGGCATCGCCGCTACTGGCGACAATCTGTGGCAGTTATGGCAAGGCATCTTCCAGCATGCGGGTCAATGGCATGCCGCAACTGCAACCCTCTCAGTGCTGGCGATCATTCTCCTCACCCTCACCAGGCGGTTTGGCCGCACCATGCTTGAGCGTATGGGATGGCATGCCTATTGGGCTGCCATGTTCTCTCGAACGGTGCCTGCCTTGCTGGTGATGGCAAGCATTGTGCTGATGCGTTTGCAGCTGCCCAGCCTGGAGGGCGTTAAAGTGCTGGGCAATATTCCGGCCGGGTTGCCTACACTCAGCTTGCCGTCCTTGGACGCAGCCTTATGGCAGGCATTGTGGATGCCCGCGCTATTGATCTCTATTGTCGGATACGTGGAGTCGATCTCCGTGGCGCAGAATCTGGCCATGAAACGGCGCGAACGACTGGACCCGGATCAGGAGCTGCTTGCACTCGGTTGCGCCAACCTGGCTGCGGCACTCAGTCACGGCCAGCCTGTCACTGGCGGCGTAGCGCGGTCTGTTGTGAATATGGACGCCGGTGCGCAAACGCCGGCAGCGGGATTATTCACGGCGATAGGCATGGGCCTCGCAACGCTATTGTTGACCGGGTGGCTCAGCGACTTGCCGCGGTATATGCTGGCGGCCACCATTGTGGTGGCGGTGCTCAGCGTCATAGACCTCAAAGTGTTTGCTGCGACCTGGCAGCGTAGCCGTAGCGACTTCCTGGCCTTGATGCTAACCGTGCTGATGACGCTGTTTGTCAATGTGGAGAGCGGTATCAGTGCTGGTGTGGGCCTCTCCATTGCCATGCATCTGTACCGAAGCAGCCGCCCGCATATCGCGATTGTTGGGCAGGTGCCCGGTACCCAGCATTTTCGTAATGTCGAAAGGCATGCAGTGGATGTTTGCCCCGATGTGGTGACACTGCGGGTGGATGAAAGCCTGTTTTTTGCCAACGCCCGCTATCTTGAGCAAAAGGTGCTTGAGATCGTCGCCAGCCAGGCAGGGATAAAGCACCTGGTGCTCATGTGTTCAGCGGTGAATGCTATTGATAGCAGCGCGATGGAGGTGCTGCAAGAGATCAACAGCTACTTATCGCGGCTCAATATCGGCTTTCATTTTTCCGAAGTCAAAGGCCCGGTGATGGATAAGCTGCAACATACGCCATTGGCGCAGCAATTAAACGGACACATTTACCTGACGCAATACCAGGCCTATGAGGCGTTGTCTTGCGTCTCATCGCATGGCATATGAATTATCCTTAAGCTTGCGGGTAGTCCCAGCCTCCGTGCTGCGGAATAGCGAGTCTGACTGAATGGGTGTCCGCACAGGAAGCACACACGGATAGTGGCGCACAGCCAACTCCACGGTGCTGATCTTGAAGGCTCATCACTGATAGAGTGATTGTCAGTGTGGCAGCTTGCATGCACTGTGTTTTTTGTTTGAGATCGCGGGTAGATACATACAGTCATGTATGTTAGTATATTTTCCACCACAGCCACATTGCGTAGCCAACAGTCAGATTGGTGTGTGTGCTGGCATCAGATTTTTACAAGGAACCCACCCATGAAATTGAATATCAATGGCAAAGAAACCGAATTGAATGTGAACGACGATATGCCCATTCTCTGGGCGATTCGCGATGTGGCCGGTTTAACCGGTACCAAATTCGGCTGTGGCATGGCGCAATGTGGCGCCTGTACCGTTCACCTCAATGGCCAGGCCATCCGCTCCTGCGTCACGCCCGTGAGTGCGGCAGTCGGTAAAAAAATCACGACCATTGAATCCATGCAGGAAGACGAAGTGGGCAAGGCTGTTCAAGCGGCCTGGCAACAGATTGATGTGGTGCAGTGTGGCTACTGCCAGTCCGGGCAGATCATGTCAGCGACGGCATTATTGAAACAGAATCCCACCCCCACCGATGGCGATATTGATGCTGCCATGAGCGGCAATATTTGCCGTTGCGGGACCTATCAACGTATCCGTGCAGCGATCCACGAAGCCGCTGCCAAACTGGCTTAAGGAGAGACAACATGAACGATATGATTAACCTCTCCCGCCGCAGTTTTATTAAGAGTACCGCGCTGGTGGCTGGTGGCCTGGTGGTGGCTTTCAGTATCCCGCAAGCAAAACGGTTTATGGGCGTGGCCAACGCCGCAGAAGCCATGCCATTGCCCGCCCCCAATGCGTTCTTGCGCATAGGGGCGGATGACAGTATCACTGTGTTGCTGGCGCACAGCGAAATGGGGCAAGGCGTGTGGACCACCTTGCCGATGCTGATTGCCGACGAGCTGGATGCCGACTGGAACCAGGTCAAGGTGGAGCATGCGCCTGCCGCGCCCGCGTATATCCATACCGCCTACGGCATACAGATTACCGGGGGCTCATCGACCACCTGGTCAGAGTTTGAGCGTTACCGCCAGGCAGGTGCCCTGACACGCGCGTTGTTGATGCAAGCCGCGGCCAAGCAGTTGAATGTGCCTGTCGACAGCCTGCGGACCGAAAACGGTGCCGTATTCAACGGCCAGAAAAAGTTGAAGTATGGTCAACTGGTGGAGACAGCGAGCCAGTTACCTACGCCCACCAGCGTCACCCTCAAAAAACCGGAACAATGGAAGTTTATTGGCAAGGCGACCAAGCGTCTCGATAGCGCAGAGAAAATCAACGGCAGTGCCAAGTTTGGCCAGGACGTGCAGTTTGAGGGCCTCAAAATCGCCATGGTCGCGCGGGCGCCGGTGTTCGGCACCAAACTCAAAAGTGTAGATGACGCCGCAGCGCTCAAAGTGCCGGGTGTGATCAAAGTGGTGAAAGTGCCGACTGGTGTGGCGGTGATTGCTGACCACTATTGGGCCGCCAAGCA
>CAKZJM010000028.1 GCA_936943315.1 uncultured Methylophilus sp.
GAGCAACTTCTGACGGTTACGATATGGTGGCGCCTAGCGGTGAGGGCGCGGTACGCTGTATGCAGCAGGCTTTGCAGGGTATGAACCCTGAAGAGATTGATTATATCAATACCCATGGCACCAGCACGCCAGTGGGCGATACCAAGGAACTCGAAGCCATTCGTGCCGTATTTGGCAGCAATAGCCGAACAGCGATTGCTTCGACCAAGTCCCTGTCGGGCCACGCCCTGGGTGCTGCTGGCGTCAATGAGGCTATTTATACTTTGCTGATGATGCAGCATGGTTTTATCGCTGCTTCTGCCAATATTGATACCCTGGATCCAGCCGCTGAGGGCTTGAATATTGTGCGTACTCCGATTGTTTCTACCAAAGTGGAAACTGCGCTTTCCAACAGCTTTGGTTTCGGCGGCACCAATGCGACGCTGACCTTATCGACCAAAAATCTGTAAGCGGCCAGCCGCTTCATGATCAGGCCGTGTGTTTACTCAACACACGGCCTTTTTTTGCTGCGGATATTTGTGGTTAGCCTGCTAACAGCCGCTGTTGTCTGTGGTGACAGTCACGGCTGAGGCACTGGCTGAGGTGGTAGAGATGGTATATTCCAGTTGGCAATGGTCGATATCTCTGGCGCCTTGCAGAAAGTAAACAGCATGGTTGTTATCAGAGAGTGAGGGCTGCACAGAAAACTTGCCGGCATCCACCAGTTGCAGCAACGTCCCGGCACCATCTTCATTGCCTAGCCAACCCACCGGATAACCATGGCTAAAGTAAATGGTATTGCCTTCAATCTGGGTCGTTGACGTGGTTTGACTATTGGAACATTGTGGGTCGGACATGCACACGCCTTTGGCCATCGCGGCGGCAGAGAGTACCGTTGCTTTAAAAGATTGTAATGAAGTTTGCCTGGCCTCACTGTCAATACGGGCCATCCGTGCATAGGCAGTCACTGCCAGCACTGATAGAATCAATATCACGATGACCATTTCGATCAGCGTAAAACCGGATTGTGAATAGGGTTTATTTTCCATACTCCGATCTTATCGTAACTAGTCATCAAGCATCATGAATTTTTGTTGAATGTTGCAAGTATTAACCAAGGCTTACAAATGCGTCTTTTAAAAAATTCTTTATTGCTGGTGTTATTGGCGTTATTGCTCTCTCAGTGCGCAACCATGGGCGAGCGTACGGTCAAAATGAATACCGCACAATTGCAGCAAAAGTTAAACAGCAAGCTGGCTAAGCCATTCACGGTGATGAAGGTATTTCATATTCAACTCGCTAACGCACTGGTTTCCATAGACCCTGCTTCAGGCCGAATCCATACGCTGATGGATGCCAGTGTACAGAGTGATTTGCTGGCCAATGCGGCCACTGGCAAACTGGGGCTCTCAGGCTTGGTCAAGTTTGATCAAGCACGCAATGCAATAGTACTGGATCAGCCGGAAGTAGATTCTTTTCAACTGGATGGCGCCAATAGCCAGTGGAATGGTCTGGCGCAGCAGCTCGCCAGGGACTTGGGCAGTAAATGGCTCAGCCAACTGGTGTTATATGAGGTGAAGCCGGAAGATTTAAGTTATGCCGGACGCCGCTATCAACCGACCGATTTTCAGGTCACGGCCGATGGTCTGCAAGTGACGCTTAAGCCGCAATAAATTTAGTTAGCGCAAATGTTTTTCCAGTAACAACGCTGCCACGACTTTGCGGCCCTCTGCCGTCAAGATATTGAAAGTACGGCAAGCAGCAGCAGTGGTCATGCATTCGACGGCAATATTTTCAGACAAGAAAGCGTGTATCTGCCTGGGGTGAATGAACCGCTGTTTATCCCCGGTGCCAAGTAACACCACCTCTGGTTTGAAGTCGAGGATGACGGCCAGTGATTGGGCATCTAATGCTTCCCAGGCACCGTTAAACCAGTCGGTACTCAGCGCCTGTTCACTGACAATCACCGCTTGCTCATAACGCTGGCGGTTTATGATCACGGCATCGCTATCCACCCCGTTAATCTGGTATTGCTGTTCACTGGTATGCAAGTGTAATTTCATAAGGGTTCAGGGCTTGGCTGCGTAGGGTAAAGGGCTGTGGATGTCTTTCCATGCTGACCTGGCACAGGTGCTAAGGTTCATTGATGTAGCAAGGGTTTGCAGGTAGAATGAAAGTTTTACTTTAAGAGCTTAACACACGCCAGATGTGTTTGTTAACCAGCGATGCAGCCAGTCAATAAATCTAATAAACTCAGTAATGTCTGTTACGACATCCGTGGCCCCGTGTTGCAGCGTGCGCGCCAGATGGAAGAGGACGGACAACGCATTATCAAGCTGAATATCGGTAACCCGATGCCATTCGGTTTCAATGCCCCCGAAGAAATTGTCCAGGACGTGATCCATAATATGGACCAAGCCTCGGGCTACACTGACTCCAAAGGATTGTTCGCGGCGCGCAAAGCCATCATGCATTACACCCAGCAAAAAAATATTGCGGGTGTGACCATAGACGACATCATTATCGGCAACGGTGTTTCTGAGCTCATCGTGATGGCCATGCAGGGCCTGCTCAACAATGGTGACCAGATCCTGGTGCCTATGCCCGATTATCCTTTATGGACCGCAGCCGTGAATCTGGCTGGCGGCACGGCACGTCATTACGTTTGCGATGAGCAGTCTGGCTGGTTGCCAGACCTTGAGGATATTGAGAACAAGATCACTGCCAATACCAAGGGTATTGTCATTATCAACCCTAACAACCCCACGGGTGCCCTGTATCCCAAAGAAATCCTCGAAGGCATCATCGAGATTGCCCGTCATCATGGCCTGGTGATTTTTGCTGACGAGATTTATGACAAAGTGCTTTATGACGGCAATACGCATACGTCTGTGGCTTCACTGGCGGATGATGTCTTATTCGTCACGTTTAACGGCTTGTCTAAAAACTACCGGGCGTGTGGTTACCGTTCTGGCTGGATGATTATTTCTGGCGATAAAAAAGACGCTAAAGACTATATTGAAGGCCTGAATATGCTGGCCTCCATGCGTCTGTGTGCCAATGTGCCAGGCCAACTTGCGATTCAAACCGCGTTGGGCGGCTACCAGAGCATTAATGATCTGGTCGCGCCTAGCGGGCGCTTGTGCAAACAGCGTGACCTGGCCTATGACATGCTGACTTCCATGCCTGGCGTGAGCTGTGTCAAACCGTCAGCTGCCATGTACCTGTTCCCCAAGCTGGACCCAGTCATGTACCCGATTGCGGATGACCAGCAGTTTATCCTCGATTTATTACTCGAAGAAAAAATCCTGCTGGTGCAGGGCACTGGCTTTAACTGGAAAGCACCTGACCATTTCAGGGTCGTGTTCCTGCCTAATGTCGATGACCTGACAGAAGCCATGACACGCATAGGCCGCTACCTGGATAGCTATCGCAAGAAGCATGCAAAATAAAGCACATTCAAAATAAGGCGAGCCACTGGCCGCCATCAACGTAGAGTATAAGTATGAAAGAATTAAAAGTAGGATTGTTGGGCATAGGCACAGTGGGCGGCGGTACATATACCGTCCTCACGCGTAACCAGGCAGATATCTCACGCCGCATTGGCGGGCAAGTGCGTATCGTGCAAGTGGCTGACCGCAATCTTGAATTGGCCAGGCAGGTCACTGGCGGCCAGGTGGCGTTGACGGATGATGCGTTTGCCGTGGTGAATAATCCTGAGATTGATGTCGTTGTGGAGTTGATCGGCGGTTATACCATCGCTAAAGAATTGGTGTTAACAGCCATTGCCAATGGCAAACATGTGGTCACTGCGAACAAAGCCTTGCTGGCAGTGCATGGCAACGAAATTTTCAAGGCAGCGGCCGAAAAGGGCGTGATTGTTGCGTTTGAAGCGGCAGTGGCAGGGGGTATCCCGATTATCAAGGCACTGCGTGAAGGCTTGAGCGCGAACAGGATTGAATGGGTGGCCGGTATTATCAATGGCACCACTAACTTTATCCTGACCGAAATGCGCGACAAAGGCCTGGCCTTCGCTGATGTGCTAAAAGAGGCCCAGCGTTTGGGTTATGCTGAAGCGGACCCTACATTTGACGTGGAAGGCATCGATGCCGCACACAAGCTGACGCTTATGGCGAGCATTGCCTTTGGCATGCCCGTGCAGTTTGATCAAGCCTACACCGAAGGCATTACCCAACTGACGACTCAGGATATCCAATATGCTGAAGAGCTCGGCTATCGCGTCAAATTGCTTGGCATCAGCAAAAAAACAGAGGCGGGCGTTGAGTTGCGTGTGCATCCAACCCTGATTCCGGAAAAACGCCTGATTGCTAACGTT
>CAKZJM010000029.1 GCA_936943315.1 uncultured Methylophilus sp.
CTGATGCTGGATGCCACGGCCTCTATCGGCCTTGAAGATCAGCACGACCTGGCTGATGTGATAGCCTATAGCTCCTGCAAAGGCCTGTTTGGCCTGACAGGTGCCGCTTTTATTGCCTTTAACCAGTTGCCCGAGCACGAAGTAGATTCGTTTTACCTCAACCTGGCGACCCACCTCGAGCGCCGCATGACCGGCCCCTACCATGCGATGGCATCACTCTATGAGGTATTGCCCAAGCATGCGGATTTACGCGAGGCCGTATTTATCAATAAAGCCCGCATGCTGAAAAAGATTGCAGGTTATGCCACCCATCCGGCGCATTACCAGCCCGCTTTATGCACCTGGGTAGATGCTCAGGTGACCAGCCAGGATGCACGTGCTGTGCTGTATCAACCCCGCGGCATCAGCCGTGGCAGCGTCGTTTGTCATTTGGGTGAAGCGCATTTGGGCAGCCAGGCTCGCGGCGATATTCTTGATTTACTGGAGTTACAGCCATGACGCAAACGCAAAAGCGCATTATGGTCGATATGTCAGCCACGCTGATTCATCATGGTCATGTCCGGCTGCTCAAGGCAGCCAAACAATTGGGCCATGTGGTCGTTGCCCTGACCACCGATGAAGAGATTCGTGCCAAAAAAGGCTACGAACCTGAGCTTGATTACGCGGCACGTGCTGAGGTGCTCCTGGCCATGCGCGATGTGGATGAAGTCGTCCCCAGCCCCTGGCTGCTCGACGACGCATTTTTAGCCCTGCACCAGATTGATTTACTGGTGCATGGTCACGATAACAGCAATCCGATTGCTGCCGAAAAATTACACATCCTGCCACGCACCGAGGGCATCAGCAGCACACAACTGCGCGCCCGTGTGCTCAAGGCAGTCAGTCAAAAAATGGAAGCGAACCCATGAGTAACCTTTGGCAACACATCTGGGAAAAACGCAGTTTGCAACCGCAACATGCCATCACTCTGGACACGCTGATTGCACTGGACGGCTTTGACAGTGGCGCAGGCAAAATCAGCCTGGCAGACTGGCAAGAATACACCCGCCGTATCAGCGATAAACTGGGCATGCAGTCTGGTCACTCCGTGTTTGAGGTGGGCTGCGGTGCAGGCGCATTTTTATATGCCTTACGCCAGCAACACACCCTCACTGTTGGCGGGCTGGATTATGCGGCCGGATTGATTGACGCGGCCCAACAAGCCATGCCGGATGGCGACTTTAAAGCCCAATCGGCACACACCATGGCCACTGATCCCCAATATGACTTTGTGATCGCCAACAGCGTGTTTCATTACTTTGATGAAGCCATGGCCGCCGAAGTATTAAATGCTATGTGGCAAAAAGCCAACGTTGGCGTCGCCGTGCTTGATATCCCGCATGCCGCAACCAAGGATGCTTGCGAGCGCGCGCGCCGGGATGCGCTTACCGAAGCAGAATACGAAGAGAAATACCGTGGCTTGCATCATACCTATTTCAACCCGGACTGGTTTACCAAGCAATTGCCTGGTCATCCACACCAGATTTTTGAAAGCTGTGTGCCTAACTATGCACAAAGCCAATATCGGTTCAGTGTCATTTTTCATAAACGCTTGCATGGATAACCCATCATGACGAATCCAAACCCTCACCGCCCCGTGTTCACTTTCTTTTATACCGACAATTGTGAGCGCCAGGCCTTGGCGCCCGTCGCGGATGAAATGGCCCGCCGTGGCTACCCGGTACAGTGGTGTACAGACTCCAGACAATATGCGGAAGTTGGCGTGTATTGCGAACACGCATGCAAACCCAATGCCGGTTTTTCGGTGATATTGCTGCACGACCTGGCGCAGCGCCACGACATCTGGCCGCATTTCTGGCATCACGAACCCTGGACCGCCTTTGACATGGGCATCGTGCCTGGGCCTGCCTGGGTGGAACGCTGGCAAACACAAGCCAACTTCAAGCAGGCACGACCTAAACTGGGCATGTTTGATCTGGGCTGGCCCAAGGCCGACCTGGTCTACCGTAACCAGGAGACCTTTAAGCAGGAAGCAAAGAAACTGCGCGAGCAATTGGGGCTTAAATACGAGCACTCCATTCTCTACGCGCCGTCATGGGAAAACCACGGCAAGCAGGACGAGTTTGTACAAAGCCTGAAAGACCTGCCGGTTAACCTGCTGCTGAAACAGGCACCCTGGTCTGAAAAATACCGCTGGGTATTGAACAATATTGAAGAAATGGATGCTTTGCACAGAAACTGCGCAGACAACGTCTATGTGATAGACCGCGAGATCAGCATCATGTATTGCTTGGGCCTGGCAGATGTGATGGTCTCGGACGAATCCAGTGTGCTGACCGAAGCCTTGTTGCTTGATGTGCCTGGCATTGCCGTGACTGACTGGCTGATCCCGGATACCAATCCGCCCCGCCCCGCCAGTGTGCCTTATGATTATGTGATTAAAACCGTCAAAGCTGACCTGCGTAAAACGGTGGAACATGTGCTGCAACATGCGTCTGAATATCAGCAGCAAATCACCGCCAATAAGCAACATCAGTTCGCTTACCTTGGGCAAAGCTCTACATTAATCGCAGACAATATCGAAGCCGCCTTATCAGGTGAATCCGAATTACCGACGCCACCTATCAAGGCACAAGTCGATATCGACCGCCTGACCTACCAGCATGCCGAAAAATTGGCTGCCGAGGGCGACATGCAGCTCTCTACCCAGATGATGCTGGAACTGATTAAAAAAGACAGTGGCTGCTGGGAGCCGTATAACGACCTAGGCACCTTACTGGTTAGCCAGGGTCAATTTGAAGATGCTGAGCTATTGCTGGAAAAAGCAGTATTGCTGGCGCAAGAGAACCCTACCATCCCCTTGAGCAACTTGACCGAAGTGTATTGCCTGCAACAAAAGGCAGACAAAGCCTTAGCCACGCTGGCAAAACTCAGCAAGTATACGCCCAACCCGGTGGGCTCTATCCCGCATATCCGGCGTTGTATGGAAACCATGTTTTAAACGGACTCAGCAAGAAACAAAATCCGGCCTTAACGCCGGATTTTTTTATGGGCCATACATTTTGATCGCCAATAAAAAAGCATGCACATTGCTGTGCATGCTTGGATGTTGCCTCAACCAGATTATGTAAACAACTGGCGTACCGGTAATTCAGCCCGGGTAAATTCAGCAGTCAGGCCGTTGACCTGGGTTTCTGGTGAACCTTGCGTCATGTTTTGCAGGCGGTTAAATACGCTGATAAAGGCCTGCAATTGGTCATCACGGTAATGGTAACCATTGAGCTCCAGCACCGACAGCGTCAGGCTGCCAATATTAGACGGCGTGCCTGCCTGCGGTTTGGCGCAGCTGCGCACACGGTGCAAGGTCAGGAACAAGCCACGCAGCGCTACAAAGGCCACAGGTAGCGGAATCGCAAAATCCCATTCCAGGTCAAAGAAATGTCCCTGTCCGTTTTTGTCCATGACAAAGTTCGTTGGGGTGGCATCAAAATACTGTGAAGGCAGCAAAGCGGTATAACCGGCAAATTCTGGCAAGGTTTTACCGGTGTTTACCGTAGCAGATTCCAGGCCATTCAACCAGGGCGCAGCCCAGGCAGCCAGGTCTTCTACACGCCAGCCAGGGCGGTTCATGAGCTGAGTCAGCTTATCCATCCACAACTGGCCGCCATGGTAAGGGGCTTGCTCCCAGGCGGCGTGCAACAGTTGCGCTGTTTCGCCGGTATTGCGTGTACGGGTCACAACCCCCTGCCCGTCATGCACAAACTGGGTTTCTTTGCTGAAGACTGCCTGGCGCTGGCAACCATAGTGGGCGGCCAGCACTTCAGGATGCAGTTTGCCAGACTGGCGTTGCGGATAAGCCACGAACATAAAGGAGTTGGCGACATCTTCGACCAGATTGTTACGTGCAATCACTTGCCAGGCATTTTCGAGAGAGAACG
Organism: uncultured Methylophilus sp.; assembly: GCA_936943315.1. Classification (GTDB taxonomy): domain Bacteria; phylum Pseudomonadota; class Gammaproteobacteria; order Burkholderiales; family Methylophilaceae; genus Methylophilus. The sequence continues at coordinate 3,939 of CAKZJM010000029.1, forward strand.
TCGGATGGCGCGGGGATTGGCGGTCATGCACCACGGAACCAGCCGCCAGCGCGCCCACATCCCAGCCAGCCTCACGGTGAGCCGGATTAAACCCTTCTGGATAAATCACGCTGACAGGCGTTTTGTAGTCTGGCAACGGCACATACAGTTCGGTGGTTTCAAAACCGGCGCTGCGGATCAATGCATCCAGCTCCACCCGGCCGAAGGTAATCGGGCTGGTGCTGCTGTAAGAATCATTGATGCCATACATGGCCTGACCCATATGGTCTTCTGGAGCGCCGCAGAAATACTTGAGGCCCAGCTGGTTTTCAATCGCCACAATCAGCATGCCGTCTTCCTTGAGGAAAGACTTGGCGGTTTGCAGCAAGAAGCGCAGAGGATCGGGTTCCTTGACATAGACTTGCGCGTATTCGAGCACGCCAATCAAAGTCACCACGTCAAATTTTTCGTCGGTTTCGAACGACTGGATGAGGTCAGAATAAATCGTTACATTCTTGAGGTCTGCACAACGTTGGCCAATGACGCGGGCACGGTTAGGGCTGCCTTCCAGCGCCACCACTTCACCACCCAGCTCGCCCAGGAAGCGCGTCACTGCACCGCAGCCTGCGCCTAGTTCCAGTATCTTGCCATTGGCAATTTTGTCAGCAAACGGGCGTAACAAATTGGCACGCTGCGACGTCAAATGGTAGTAGCTAGGCCAGTCTGTCGCTTTGGCGGATAACTCTGCAGAGAATACGCTTTTGTCACGGGACTGGCGGATCATGTCGTACAAGCGCTGCTCGGCATTGCCGACATCCTGGTAGCCAAACGCTTCAGTTTGCGCACGCTGGTAGAAGTTATCTTCCGCACGGTAAATGTATGGGCCTTTGCTGGCTTTGGCCGGGGCTGTGGTAGCAGCCTGGCTATATTTGAGCTGCAAGGCATCTGCATCTGCGGTGGCCAGG